>NZ_LZJG01000527.1:0-1709 GCF_001667785.1 Mycobacterium sp. E3247
GACGTCGACCCGGCCCAGCCGCTCCCCGAGCACGAACGCCACGCCCGACGAGGGGTGCTCGGCCGCCGCGGCCATCCGCAGCAACGACGTCTTGCCGGCACCGTTGGGGCCGACGATGACCCAGCGTTCGTCGAGCTCGACCTGCCAGTCCACCGGCCCGACGAGGACATGTCCGTCCCGCAGCAGTGAGACGTCGCGGAAGTCGATCAGCAGATCGGGGTCGGCTGCCTCCGTACCGATTTCGGGCACCCGACCATCGTGCCGTACCGCGGCCGCTACGCGTCGGGCGGGATCTCCACGCGGCGCACCTCGCCGTCCACCGCGTCGGCGGCCTCGATTTCGCCGCGGGTCACGCCTAGCAGAAACAGCACCGTGTCCAGGTAGGGGTGGCTCAGCGAGGCGTCGGCCACCTCCCGCAGGGCTGGCTTGGCGTTGAACGCCACCCCGAGCCCGGCCGCGGCCAGCATGTCGATGTCGTTGGCTCCGTCGCCGACGGCGACGGTCTGCGCCATCGGCACCCCGGCCCGCTCCGCGAAGTCCCGCAGCGCCGTGGCCTTGCCGGCGCGGTCGACGATCGGGCCGAGGACCCGCCCGGTGAGTTTGCCGTCGACGATCTCCAGGTCGTTGGCGGCGACGTAGTCCAACATCAGCTCCTCGGCCAACGGCTCGATGATCCCGCGGAAGCCGCCGGAAACCACACCGCAGTGAAAACCCAAGCGGCGCAACGTCCGCAGCGTGGTCCGGGCCCCGGGCATGAGCTCGAGCTGAGCGGCGACCTCGTCGATCACGGAGGCGGGCAGACCCGCCAGTGTGGCCACCCGCTGTTCGAGCGACTGCGCGAAATCCAGCTCGCCCCGCATGGCGGCCTCGGTGATGGCGGCGACCTTGCCCTCGGCACCCGCCCGGGCGGCCAGCATCTCGATGACCTCGCCCTGCACCAGCGTCGAGTCCACGTCGAATACGATCAGCCGCTTGGCCCGCCGCTCCAGGGTGTAGTCCTCGACCGCCACGTCGACGCGTTCCTCGGCCGACACCTGGTTCAGGGTGGTCCGCAGCGCGGCGTCCGACCCCGGCGGCACCGAGACGCGCAGCTCCAGACCGGTCACCGGGTAGTCGGAGACACCGCGGATGAGGTCGATGTTGACGCCCAGGCCGGCCACCGCCCGGGCCACCGCGCCGAACGCGCCAGCGGTGATGGGCCGGCCCAGCACGAAGATGGTGTGGGTGGAGGGATCTCGAATGATCGGAACGTCGTCGCTGCGCTCGATGCTGACGTCCAGCCCCACCCGGCGGATGGCCGATTCGACGTCACGGCGCAACTCGTCGCCGTCGGCGACGTCCGCCGGGCAGCACACCAGCACACCGAGCGTCAGGCGGTGCCGAATCACCACCTGTTCGACGTTGAGCAGCTCGACGCCGTGTGGGGAGAGCGCCTCGAAAAGGGCCGACGTGACGCCCGGTTGGTCCACTCCGGTGACGGTGATCAGCACCGACACCTTCGGTGTGCTCACTCGCGATAGCCGCCGATCAGGCCATCAGCTGCGAACCTGGACGTCGTCCAGCCTGGTGACGTCCTTGTCCGACGGCCCGTGTGCCCGGCCCACGTGCGCCTCGGCACGCAGCCGCTCCACCATGTGCGGGTAGTGCAGCTCGAAAGCCGGGCGCTCCGAACGGATCCGGGGCAGCTCGGTGAAGTTGTGCCGCGGCGG
>NZ_LZJG01000528.1:0-813 GCF_001667785.1 Mycobacterium sp. E3247
CCACCGACACCTGCGCCCCGGCGCCGCGCAGCTCGGCGACCAGCTCGGGCAGGCCGTCGGCCCCCTCCCCGCTGCGGCTGACCAACACGATGTGCGGCACCCGGTGGCGGTCGACCAGGTGGCGGGCCACCGCCGCCCCCGCCATGCCCGTCCCGCCGGTGATCAGCACGGTGCCGCCGCCCAGCCCGGCGGGCCCGTCGGGCATGGTGAGCACGACCTTGCCGATGTGGCGGGCCTGGCTGACGAACCGGTAGGCGTCCGCGGCGCACCGCACGTCGAAGGCCTTGACCGGCAACGGCTTCAGCACCCCGTCCGCGAACAACCGCATCAACTCGGCCAGCATCTCGGCGATGCGGTCCGGCCCGGCCTCCATCAGATCGAACGCGCGGTATGCGACATCGGCCAGGGCCGCCGGGTCGCGCAGGTCCGTCTTGCCCATCTCGATGAAGCGCCCACCGGGGGCCAGCAGCCGCAGCGAGGCGTCGGTGAACTCGCCGGCCAGCGAGTTGAGCACGACGTCCATCCCGGCGCCGCCCGTGGCGGCGGAGAACTCGCGCTCGAAGTCCAGCGTCCGCGAATCCGCGATGTGCTCGTCGTCCAGACCCATGGCGCGCAGGGTGTCCCACTTGCCGCGGCTGGCGGTGACGAAGACCTCGGCGCCCCAGTGCCGGGCCAGTTGCACGGCGGCCATGCCCACCCCGCCCGCGCCCGCGTGCACCAGCACCCGATCGACGCCCCGCAGCGGGGAGGGGGCCGACGGCCTGCCCGAGCTGGTCGCCGAGCTGCGCGGCGCCGGGGCGCAGGTGTCGGTGA
>NZ_LZJG01000529.1:0-636 GCF_001667785.1 Mycobacterium sp. E3247
AACGGCGAGAAGTGGTACACCTCAGGGGCGTCCATTTCTCAGCTGGCACTGGTGATGGCCAAGACCGATCCCGACGCGCCGCGCCATCGCCAGTACACGACGTTTCTCGTCGAGTTGCCCAATCCTGGCTTCGAGATCATCCGCAACATTCCGGTTATGGGAGAGACCGACGTGCCGGCCTTCCACGGTGAGGTGACCATGGGTCACGCGGAAGTCCGCATCCGCGACCTAGTGGTCCCCGACGAGAACATTCTCGGCGGCCGTGGCGAGGGCTTTGCGATGGGGCAGCATCGGCTCGGATACGGCCGGCTCCGGCACGGGATGTGGAGCGTGGCCAAAGCTCAGGCAGCCTTGGATATGGCCACCGCACGTGCGTGCGAGCGTGTCACCTTCGGCAAGCGCGTCGCCGATCGGCAAGGCATCCAGTGGATGCTCGCCGATTGCGCCGAGAAGCTCTACATCACGCGACTGATGATCCTGCACCTGGCCTACAAAATGGAGCACGGGCACGACCTGCGCATCGAGAACTCGATGGCCAAAACCTATATCGCCAACATGCTGATCGAGGTGATCGACACGGCGTTGCAGATACACGGGTCCTTGGGCTACACCCACGACCTGCCGTTGGCGGCCTGG
>NZ_LZJG01000530.1:0-917 GCF_001667785.1 Mycobacterium sp. E3247
GCGTGCAGCACGCCCAGCATCAACCCGAACGTCAGGAAGTCGAACAGCGAGCTGATCGGTCCGAAGATCAGCATGAACCGGCGGATGAACGCGACGTTCCAGTGCGACGGCGCGTGCAGCTGCTCGGCGTCGACCCTGTCGGTGGGGATCGCCAGCTGCGAGGAGTCGTATAACAGGTTGTTCAGCAGGATCTGGCTGGGCAGCATCGGCAGGAACGGCAGCAGGGCCGATGCGGCCGCGGCGCTGAACATGTTCCCGAAGTTGCTCGACGTGCCCATCAGCACGTACTTGATGGTGTTGGCGAATATGCGCCGGCCCTCGGCGACGCCGGTGGCCAACACACCGAGGTCCTTCTCCAGCAGCACCACGTCGGCGGCGTCCTTGGCCACGTCGGTGGCGCTGTCCACCGAGATCCCCACGTCGGCGGCGTGCAACGCCAGCGCGTCGTTGACCCCGTCGCCCAGGAAGCCGACGGCTCGCCCCTCGCGCCGCAGCGCGGTGATCAGCCGCGCCTTCTGCTCGGGGGAGATGCGCGCGAAGATGGTGTGGTGTTGCGCGGCGTACGCGAACGCGGCGTCGTCCAGGGGTTCGAGCTGCGCGCCGGTGATCGTGCCCTTCGAGGCCAAACCCAGTTCTTCACAGACCTTTTCGGCCACTCGCGGGTTGTCCCCGGTGGCGATCTTCAGCTCGATGCCCAGCTCGGCCAGCTCCAACAGCGATTGGCGTGCGGCGGATTTGGGCTCGTCGGCGAAGACGCAGAACCCGACGAGCATCAGCTCGGATTCGTCGTCGGCGGTGAGGGTGGCCAGGTGCGGCGCCGGTTTGACGGCCACGGCAACTACCCGGCGGCCGGCGTCGAACAATTCGGTCAGAGTCTTTTGAGCTTCAGCCGGTGCGCTGACGCACCGCCTGATTAT
>NZ_LZJG01000531.1:0-8363 GCF_001667785.1 Mycobacterium sp. E3247
GAGCGGGTGGAGCGGGTGGCCCGCCAGCTGCGCGCGCCTCAGCACGCGTTGATCAACCAGCTCGACGCCCAGGCCAGTCCCGAGGAGTTGGGTGGCTCGCTGCGTGTGGGGCTGGCCGACCGGTTGCGCATCACCAAGGCCGAGGCCGGCCGGCGCATCGCCGACGCCCGCGATCTCGGCGAGCGCTGCGCGATCACCGGTGAGCCGTTGGCGCCGCGGCTTTCCGCGACCGCGGCCGCCCAGCGCGCCGGGCTGATCGGGGACGGACACGTCAAGGTGATCCGCAGCTTTTTCGCCCAACTCCCGGCTGAGGTCGACGTGTTCACCCGCCAGGCCGCCGAGGCCGACCTGGCCGACAAGGCCGCCGGCTACCGGCCCGACGAGTTGGCCAAATACGCCCAGCGGGTGATGGATTGGCTGCACCCCGACGGGGACTACAGCGACGCCGAACGGGCTCGCAAACGCGGCATCATTTTGGGGGCACAAGACGTCGACGGTATGTCACGGCTGAGCGGGCTGATCACCCCGGAGCTGCGGGCCGCGATCGAGGCGATGCTGGCCAAACTCGCCGCACCCGGAGTGTGCAACCCCGACGATGAAATCCCGGTGGTCGACGAGACACCCGACGAAGACGCGGTGCGCCGCGACACCCGCAGCACCGCCCAACGCAATCACGACGCCTTCCTGGCCGGGCTGCGCGGGCTGCTCGCCTCGGGAAAACTCGGCCGCCACAACGGGCTGCCGGTGTCGATCGTGGTGACCACCACCTTGACCGACTTGGAGGCGGCCGCCGGCAAGGCGTTGACCGCCGGCGGCACGCTGGTGCCGATGTCGGACGTGATCCGCTGGGCGGGCCACGCTCACCATTACCTGGCGATCTTCGACAGGGGCAGGTCGCTGGCGCTGCATCACACCAAACGGTTCGCCTCGCCCGCCCAGCGAATCATGTTGTACGCCAAGGACCGCGGGTGTACCAAACCCGGCTGCGACGCGCCGGCCTACCACAGCCAGGTCCACCACGTCCGCGGATGGCAAGCCACCCGCCGCACCGACATCGACGACCTCACCCTGGCGTGCGGCCCCGACAACCGACTCGCCGAACAAGGCTGGACCACCCGCACCAACGCCCGCGGCCAAACCGAATGGCTCCCCCCACCCCACCTGGACCGCGGACAACCCAGAACCAACAGCTACCACCACCCCGAACGACTCCTCGAAGACGGCGACGACGACGAACCCCATTGACACAACATGCAACTCGCCGCGAGGCCGGATGGCGGCGACCCGCTTCGCCCGGCTTCGCCGCGCTCGCGATCGCCGCTGGGCCGGATGGCGGCGACCCGCTTCGCCCGGCTTCGCCGCGCTCGCGATCGCCGCTAGGCCGGCATCACCCGGCGGACGTCGGGGCCCCACAGCGGTTGCATGCCACCGGGCAGCGCCAGCTGCGTCGTGGTGATCACCTCGGCGAGCTCGCGCAGCCCCGTGTGCACCGAACCGAGCAGGCCGGCCAGCTCCGCGCGCAGCCCCTCGGCGCTGACGGCTTCCAGCTCGGCGGGATGCGAGCGACGCAGCAGGGTGCCGATCTCGTCCACCAGCCGCTCCGGGCGCGACGACCCCGACGCTCCTGGCAGGTCCTTGAGGTTGGCCCGCAGCCGCTCCACTTGATAGAGCAATGACCGCGGGTTCTGCGCGTCGAACAGCATCAGCTCGGCCACGGCGGCGACGCTGACCTTGCCCACCGTGCGGCGCCGGTAGATGACCGAGGACTCGCACGCCACCAGCGTCGCCTCGATGATCGTCTGTTCGGCGGCGGTGCCACGCACCGCGGTCAGTGTGGACCGCAGCAGCGCGGTCAGCCAGAGGCCGCGTTCGATGCGCTTGCCGATGTCCATCATCGTCCAGCCCACGTCGCGCACCATCGACTCGCCGGCCACCCCGGCCAGGGTCAGCATCCCGGACAGCGTCTGTGTCTGAGCCGATGCGAGCAGCGCATCCGCCTCGGCGAGCGAATCCGGCGGCTCCCGCCGCTGGGCCAGCGCGCGCTCCACCCCGGCCAGCACCATCCAGGTGTCGTTGGACATCTGGTCGCGCACGGCGCGGGCGGCCAGCGCCAGACCTTCCACCGACTGCACTAGCGATCCGGGCCGGTCCGGGTCCACGGTCAGCGACCACAGCGTGGAGGGCGCGACGGCGATCATCTCGGCGCCGTCGCTGGCTCCGTCACTGGCGCCAACATCGTCGGGCCTGTCGTCCGCCCCCGTGCCCGTTCCGGTGATCCGGCCCAGGGCGGCCATCAGGACCGGCACGCATTCGCTTTCCTCGGTGTGCTGCTGATGCCGGTAGACGTGGAACCTGTCCCGGGCGACCAGCAGCAGCCGCGCCATGTTCTCCGCGCGCTCGCCGTAACGACCGATCCAGAAGAGGTCGGACAGCACACGGGGCGAGCTGACGCCCCAAGTGCCCGCGGCCGTCTTCGCCGGCGGTGCGGGCGACGGCAGGCTCACCGCCTCGGCCCGTGCGCGCTCGGTGGGGCGTACCCAAACATCCTTTGCCGCAACGGTTTGCAGCGTGTAGGCGGCCGGACCGGGCGCCAGCACGTAGCCGACGCCACCGATCATCGGGGCGTATCCGCCGCGCTGGGCGACGTTGAACAACCGGATGCCGACGCCGGCCGACGACAACACCCCGGCGTGGTCGGTGGGCGCCGACGAGAACTGGGGTAGCTCCTGGCCGATCCACTGCCAGGGCATCTTCTCGATGCGGGCGGCCAACTGCGTCAGCTGATAAGACGAAAGGGTCGGACCGACAAGGGTTTCGCCGCCGACCGTGGACTTGATCAGCAGCGACGACAGATTGGCCAGCAGGTGCGACCGCTCGCCGGATATGCCGCCCCAGTAGACCGGCGCGGTCGGCAGCAGCGGGGCCTCGGACAGCAGGCGCTCGGACAGCTGCGGCAAAAACCGAAGTAGCCCAGGGTTTTCCAGGATGCCACTGCCCAGCGTGTTGACCACGGTCACCGTCCCGCGGTGGCACGCCTCCACCAGGCCGGCGACGCCGAGCCGGGAATCGGCCCGCAGGTCCAGGGGATCGGCGTAGTCCGCGTCGACGCGGCGCAGAACGACGTCGACCCGTTTCAAGGTGCCGAGCGAGCGCATCCACAGCTTGCCGTCGCGCACCACCAGGTCGGCGCTCTCCACCAACGGGAAACCCAGCAGCGTGGCCAGATACGCCTGGTCGAACGCGGTTTCGGAGAAGATGCCCGGGCTGAGAACCACCACCACCGGATCCTGCGCGTCGTCGGGAGCTGCGTCGATCAGCGCCAGCCGCAGCGCCTGGGCGAACGGCGTCGTCGGCCGCGGCACGATCCGTTCGTAGAGATCGGGGATCGAGTGCGCGACGACGCGCCGGTCGGCCAGCGCGTAGCCGGCGCCCGACGGCGCCTGCGTCCAGTCGGCGTTGACCCGGAAGCTGCCGTCCGGTAGCCGGCTTACGTCACAGGCGTGCAGGAAAAGTTGGTGATGCCCGGGCACCTCGATGCCGTTGGCGGCGCGCACGTAACCGGGATGGGCGAACAGTAACTCCGGCGGCAGGATGCCGTCGGTGAGCAGGCTGCGCGACCCGTACAGGTCGGCGAGCACCGCGTCGAGCAGCCGGGACCGCTGCGTCAGCCCGGCCTCGAGCACCTCCCACTCCGCGGCCGACAACACCAGCGGGAGCGTGTCCAGGATCCACGGCCGCGGTTCCAGCCCGTGCACGCCGGGATCGACGTCGGTGTAGGTGATGCCGTCGCTGTCGATCAGGCCGCGCACCACCGAGCGCAGCCGGTCGAGCCCAGACCGGCCGCGTTCGGCGATGGTGTCGGCCAGTTCCGCCCAGGCCGGCCGCACGTTCCCGTCCCGGTCCACGAACTCGTCGTAGCCGGCGGCCGGGCCGTGCCGGAGGTCGAACAGCGCCTCCTGGGCGCGCGCGGCCCGGTATCCGGCCAGCAGGCGGTCCGCGTCGTAGCGGTCGTTGTAGCCGTCTTCGTGGCGGCCACCAGCGGCCGCCGGGGCTGCGCCGGCGCCGAATGTCCTGTCGGCAAACACCATTACCGCTGCACGGTACGCACGCGGCGCAGGTCGAGGATGCCCGGCGCGCCGACGTCGGTGAAGATGCGGGCCTGCTTCTCCCGGATGTCCGACAGCTCGAGCTTGCCGGCGGTGAAGCCGGTCGCCTCGAAGCGGCGGGCGCGGCGCGCCTCGGCCTCGACGGCGTTGACGGGCGGCTCGTCGTAGGCCCGCCCGCCGGGATGCGCGACGTGATAGGTGCAGCCGCCGCGCGACGTGCCCGTGGTCAGGTCGACCAGCTCGAACTGCAGCGGCACGTCGGTGCTGATGGTGGGGTGCAGCGCGCTCGGCGGCTGCCAGGCCTTGAATCGCACCCCGCCCACGTGGATGTCGGGGTTGTCGGTGGCCAGCAGCGGCACCGGGTAGCCGTTGACGGTGACCACGTAGCGGTGGCGGTCGGCGCCGATGATGCGGACCTGGATACGCTCGACCGACGAGTCGACGTAGCGGGCGGTGCCGGTGGCGGTGGCCTCCTCGCCCAAGGTGTTCCACGGCTCGATCGCCCCGCGCAGCTCGATCTCCACGCCGTCGAACACCGCGGTGCCTATGCGCGGAAAGCGGAACTCCGTGAACGGGTCCAGCCAGCTGGTCTCGAACGCGATGCCGTGTGCACGCAGGTCGGCCGCCACGTCGGCGATGTCGTGAATCAGAAAGTGCGGCAACAGGTATCGACCGTGCAGGTTGGCGCCGTGCCGGATCAGCGGGGCACGCAGCGGCTCGTCCCAGAACCACGCCACCAGCGAGCGCACCAGCAGCGACTGCACCATCGCCATGCGCAGGTGCGGGGGCATCTCGAAGCCGCGCAGCTCCAGCAGGCCGAGGCGGCCGCGGGCGCTGTCGGGGCTGTAGAGCTTGTCGATGCAGAACTCGGCGCGATGGGTGTTGCCGGTGATGTCGGTCAGCAGGTGGCGGAGCGCGCGGTCGATCACCCAGGGTTTGGGGGCGCCGCCCGCGCACAGCCGCGCGATCTCGGCGAACGCGATCTCGAGTTCGTACAGCGCCTCGGCGCGGCCCTCGTCGACGCGCGGCGCCTGCGAGGTGGTGCCCACGAACCGGCCGGCGAACAGATACGACAGCGACGGGTGCCGCTGCCAATAGGTCAGCAGCGAGACCAGCAGGTCCGGCCGCCGCAGCAGCGGTGAATCCGCGGGGGTGACGCCGCCCAGCGTGATGTGGTTGCCCCCGCCGGTGCCGCCGTGAGTGCCGTCGACGTCGAAGGATTCGGTGGACAACCGGGCAAGCCGGGCTTGCTCATACAGCGTTTCGAGCTGCTGACTCTGCTCGGCGAAGCTGGCGGTGGGCGCGACGTTGACCTCGATGACGCCGGGATCCGGGGTGATCGTCGTCGAGCGGAGTCGGGGGTCCGGCGGCGGGTCGTAGCCTTCGATCACCACCGGGCAGTCGATCTTGGCGGCCGCGGCCTCGACGCGGGCGATGAGGTCGACGAAGTGTTCCAGCGCCTCGGTCGGCGGCATGAACAGGTAGAGCAGGTCCCCGTGACTTGAATGGCGGACCTCGGCGACCATCGCGGTGGGCGGCGCGGTCTCGGGGTCTTCCACGACCGCGGTGCCCGGTTCCGGCGACAGCGCGTTCCCGACGGTCTGGGGGTCGGTGTCGAACGACGGGCGCGGGGGCCGCCAGCTGATGGAATCCAGCGGCAGGCGCAGGCCCGCCGGAGAATCGCCGGGCAGCAACACGATTCGGCCGCGGCGCAGGCGCCAGTCGGCGCTGGCCCAGCCCAGGCCGTCGTCGCGGCGGTGCAGCGGCAGCACGAAAGCCGCTGGGGCGGTGACGGACTCGTCGAGGCGGGCCAGCAGGGCGGCGCGAGCGGCGGGGGAGTCTGCGCCGTCTTGGGGGTCGAGATCATCGGCCGCGTCCACCGGGTCGCCTTCGGGATTTCGCACCTTGGTCGCCAGCCGGTGCAGTGGGTCCTCGTAGGCGGCCCGCACTTGCGACGGCGGCAGCCCGAGGCCGTCGGCGATCGCGGCGAGCAGCCGCTGGCCCGCGTCGTCGTCGACGGGCTCCGAGCGGTCCCCCCACGGGTCGGCCAGCAGCGCGTCGTCGCTCCACAGCGGACGCCCGTCGGTGCGCCAGTACAACGCGATCTGCCAGCGCGGCAACGGTTCTCCCGGATACCAGCGGCCCTGCCCGCGCTGCACCAGCCCGTTCGGCGCCCACGCCGCCTTCAGGCGGGCGGCCAGGTCGGAGGCGCGTTGGCGCTTGTGCGGGCCGTCGGCGGCCGTGGTCCACTCCTCGCTGACCTGGTTGTCCACCGACACGAATGTCGGCTCGCCGCCGATGGTCAGCCGGACGTCGGCGGCCGCCAGCCGCTCGTCGACCCGCGCGCCGACCTCGCGGATCGTCTGCCACGCGGTGTCGGTGTAGGGCAGGGTGACGCGGGGGTCCTCGTGGACGCGGGTGACGGTGTTGGAGAACTCCAGCACCGATTCGCACGGTTCGGTGCCGCCGCTGATGGGCGCCGCGGACGCCGGCTGGGGGGTGGCCGCCAACGGGATGTGGCCCTCGCCGGCGAACAACCCCGACGTCGGGTCCAGCCCGATCCAGCCCGCGCCGGGAATGTAGACCTCGGCCCAGGCGTGCAGGTCGGTGAAGTCGGCGGCCGGGCCGGAGGGCCCGTCGAGCGCCTGCACGTCGGAAGCCAGCTGCACCAGATAGCCGGACACGAAGCGGGCGGCCAGGCCCAGCTGGCGCAGGATCGACACCAGCAGCCACGCCGAATCGCGGCACGAGCCGACCCCGGTGCGCAGCGTGTGATCCGGTGTCTGCACGCCGGGTTCCATCCGCACGCTGTAGGCCACGTCGGCGTTGACAGCGCGGTTGAGGGCGACCAGCAGGTCGATGGTGCGGGTGCCGTCGGGCACCGAGAACCGGCGCACCCAGGCCCGGCAGAGCTCGCCGGGTCCCGATCCCTCACCGTCTTCGTCGACGGGCCGCAGGTATGGCTCCAGGTCGGCGGCCAGCTCCTTGGGATAGGTCAACCCGTCTGCCGGCCACGTCTCGGCCCAGTCCTCGATGAAGAAGTCGAACGGGTTGATCACCTTGAGGTCGGCGATCAGTCCGACCGTGATGGTCAGTCGCCGCATGGGGTTCGGGAACACCAGGCGCGCAAGGAAATTGCCCACCGCGTCCTGCTGCCAGTTGATGAAGTGCTCTTCGGGCTCGACGCGCAGCGAGTAGGCGTCCAGCGGCGTGCGGCAATGGGGCGCCGGGCGCAGCCGCACGACGTGCGGATACACCCGCACCGGACGGTCAAAGGTGTAGCTGGTGCGGTGTTCCAGCGCGACTTTGATGCTCATATCAAGGTGATCTCATCACAGGCGGCACACGGCCGCAGCGCACCGCAGCCGTGGCTAACAGCGCCGTAACTTGGACGGCGGGCCAGCGCAGATGCCGGCGGTTACGCCGGCTGCGGCCGCGGAGCCGGCGGTTAGGCCGGCTGCGGCCCCGGCGGCGGCGGGCCCGGCTGGTAACCCGGCTGCGGCACGGGGACGACCTGGCCGCCGGACAGCTTGCGGTAGGCGTAGATGATCACCAGGGACGCGACTGGGGCCGCCACCAAGAGGCCGATGCCGAACAACAGCGCACCGACGAGGAAAGACGCGAACGCGACCAGCCACACCAGCAGCGCGTTGACGAAATTCGACCCGGCAAGCGAGAAGCTGGACGTGAAGCCCTTGATGGCCGACTCCGAGCGGTCGATCACGAACGGCACGGTGAACTGGGTGAAGATGCCCAACACCAGGCCCGGGACGAAGCACAACGCCGACGCGATCGAGGTGAGGACCTCGACGATCAGCACGGCCAGAAACACCATGCCGAGGTTGCGTGGCTTGAAGAACGAGCCGATGGTCACCGCGCGCCCGTCGGCGAGATCGAGGCAGCCGGACAGGAACGCCGACTGCGCGAATGCGCTCACCGCGTAGGCGACCAGGTAGCCGAGGATCATCAGCCCATACCCGGGGCCGGTCAGGCTGGTCGTGAAGGTGAAGTCGTAGTCGTCGGAGCTGGTGGCCGTGGTCATGTTCTGGCTCAGCGTGAGCAGCGCGACGGCCACCCCGATCAGCAGCCCGTAGACCAGCGCGGGAACGATCAACGCCACGGCGTTCTTGGTGAAGGTGTTCCACGCCCAGTTGAACGCCTCGCCCACGCTGAACGCGGGCTTGGGCGGGGCGCCGTAGCCGGGTGGTGGGCCGTAGCCGGGGGGCGGTGCGCCGTAGCCGGGTGGTGGGCCGTTCG
>NZ_LZJG01000532.1:0-590 GCF_001667785.1 Mycobacterium sp. E3247
CACACCGACCGGGCGGCCGCCCTGCTCGCCGGCCTGGAATCGCCCATCGTTCACGGCATGTGGCTGTCGGCCGCCGCGCAGCACGCGGTGACGGCGACCGACGGCCAGGCCCGGCCCCCGGCCCGGCTGGTCGGCTGGACCGCGCGTTTCCTGGGCATGGTGCGTCCCGGTGACGAGGTCGATTTCCGCGTCGAGCGCGTCGGGATCGACCAGGGCGCAGAGGTTTTGGACGTGTCCGCCCGCATCGGGTCCGATCTGGTGATGTCGGCGACGGCGCGCCTGGCCTCCCCGCACACGGTGTATGCCTTCCCCGGTCAGGGGATTCAGCACAAGGGCATGGGCATGGACGTCCGCGCCCGCTCCAAGGCCGCCCGCAAAGTGTGGGACAAGGCGGACAAGTTCACCCGCGACACGCTGGGCTTCTCGGTGCTGCACGTGGTGCGCGACAACCCGACCAGCATCATCGCCAGCGGTGTGCACTACAACCACCCCGAGGGCGTGCTGTACCTGACGCAGTTCACCCAAGTCGCGATGGCGACCGTGGCGGCGGCGCAGGTCGCCGAGATGCGCGAGCAGGGCGCCTTCGTCGA
>NZ_LZJG01000533.1:0-1704 GCF_001667785.1 Mycobacterium sp. E3247
CTAACTGGCTGTAGGTCGTGTCAAGGCTTGGGGTGGGCGTAGCAGTTCGGCATCCGGGTCCGGGTGCGATGGATGGTGCTGTGGTGTCGGCGGCTTGCTGGGATAGGGCAGGTGCCGGGCGCCCACGTTGACTTATGCGACCTCGAGGCTGGGGTCATCTGGCGTCGTTCGGGCTGTCGTTGAGGCGAGGGGTCGGGTGCCAAGTTAGACGCGGCGTAACCCAGATGGGTCCGTCATAACCGAAGCGGCATCTGATCCGGCCCCTCGTCCCGTCCATTCAGCGTGGCACCGCCGACGAGGGTTGTGAAGGGTGGCAGTCTGAGCGCTCCTTTCGGCGAGAAGTCGTTCGGGGTGATATTCAGCTCCAGCGGGTGGGGTCGTAGGTGGCGTGGTCACGGACCAAGGCGTGGGCGATGCGGGTGGCGCGATGAGCCAGCGCGCAGGCGATCACGCCACCGCGCTTGCCACGGTCCTTGAGGCCGCGGGCGTAGGCCTTGGCCGCCGGTTCGGTCAACCACAACCCGACGCCCAGATCGATCAATGCTCGGCGCAGCGCCACACTGCCTTCGCGGCTGATCGATCCGTCGCGGCGCTTATGCGCGGACTCGTACTGCATCGGCGACAGTCCCGATGCGCGGTAGACCTGCCGGGGCCCTGGCCACCGTGCTGGATCACCAAGGGCAGCAGCATAATTGGCCACACGGACCACACCCCATCCCGGAACCGACGTCAGGGTCTTGAACGGGCTCAGCGGCAACAGCCTGGCCAGTTCGGCTTCGGCTTGCTCGATGCGCGAATCCAGGTCGGTCAACAGGCAGACGTCAGTGGCCAGCACGCGGCGAGCCACCACCGCGTCACGGGTTGGCAAGGCGTCGCGGGCAGCGGTGATCAAGCGCTCGGCGACCGGACGTCGCAGCTGAACGTCGCGGGCGGCGGCGAAACGGATCAACCTGTTCATTCCCAGCGTCGCCAACCGCGCCGGATCGGTGAACTCTGCGACGACCAGCCGCCCGATCTTGGTGCCCAGCACATCCGGCAGCGCCACCGTCAACCCGGGAAACGCCCGATCGAGCTGACCGAGCAGCTGATTCTTGGTCGCCGTCCGGGTGGCGACCCGCCGTGACCGGTGCTGTGCCCACGCCGTGACCTCACCGATGAGCGCCTCACGCTCGGTGACCGCGCGGCCACGACCGGCCAGCACCAACTCGGTGATCGCCTCCAAGTCGATCCCGTCGGTCTTCACCCGCCGCCGGCCCATCACCCGGCGCTGCTCGGCGACATGGGCGGGATTGAGTTCCAACACCTCCCAGCCCGACGGCCATCGGTAATCCACCACCGGCCGGTGGTAGTGGCCAGCCGCTTCAACCCCCACCTTGATCTTCGAACACGACGACGCGAGCGCCGACACGCGCTGTGTCGCAGCACCCAGACCCGAGCGGGTCATGGCGAACTCCACCGGCCCCATCAGCGGCCGACGAGCATCATCCGTAACCGACACCATCGCCGAGGTCTTGCCGACATCGACGGCAACGACGATCGTGGACACCGTGGCTGGAGCACTCAGCACAGACACAACAACACCTCCGGGGTGTGTCAGAAGAACCAAAGCGCGCCAACGCTCAAGTTCTCGTAAGGAATCTTGACAATCCCTTCCTGACACCCCCGGAGGCGTTTGTGAAGGACTACCTCAACTCATATCAACCG
>NZ_LZJG01000534.1:0-720 GCF_001667785.1 Mycobacterium sp. E3247
GGATAGACCCGGGAGAATCGGAATACTTTGTGCAGGATCCGGGAGGAGTACCATGACAGGACTGCTGAGGTTTTAACAACCTTACCTTGTTGACTTTTAGGACCTCACCCTTATTGGTTCAGCTCGATTGGAATCTCACTCATGTCGAAATTGACACGTTTGGCCGCAGGAGCAGCGATCGCCGGAGCGCTCACCGCGGTATCCGGCGGCCTGGGCGACACGGTCGCGCGCTCCGATCCGTCTCTTCCATGTCCGCAGGTCGCGCGTTGCGACCCCGGCTGGGGCGGAGAACCGCTGGCCACACCCGATAGTCCCGCAGCTGTCAGCTCGCCCTCGGGCGGCCAAGCGATGGTCACGCCCGCTAGTCCAGACGCCGTCAGCGCCCTGTCTGGCGCCCAACCGATGGGCACGCCCGATAGCCCTGGAGTCGTCAGCGGTTTTTCGGGCAGCCAACCGCTGAGCACCCCGGATAGCCCGCATCGCGCACCGGCCCCGAAGCCGTAACGCAGAGAACATTGTGCGGCCCCGGGCCAGGCAGGAGTCGTGAAAAGCTCTATCCCGGTATCTTCGCCGACATCTTGTCCAGAACTGTCGCGGTGGCCGGAGCGCCATTGCCGTATTGGCACACCTGCGCAGTGATGATCACATTGTTCTTCGCGCGCGCCACGTTGGGGCAGATCCAACCGGTGGGCTTCCCGTCCTGCAGTTCCGTCGCGGTCC
>NZ_LZJG01000535.1:0-579 GCF_001667785.1 Mycobacterium sp. E3247
CAGGTCGGCCTGCGCCGGTTTTCGTATCTGCTGCTCCGGGTCGCGGTTGCGCTGACCGCGCTGATTCTGGTCACCAACTTGATGTTGCACCGGCCGCTGATCAATTCGGCACTGTTTGCGCTGGCGATCGCGGTCAGCATCACGCCACAGCTTCTCCCCGCGGTGGTCAGCACCAGCCTGGCGACCGGTTCCCGACAACTGGCCAAAGCCAAGGTGCTGGTGAAGCGTCTGGTATGCATCGAGGATTTCGGCGACATCGACATCCTGATCACCGACAAGACCGGAACCTTGACGGAGGGACGGATCCGGCTGGTGGACGCCGTCGACGCCGGCGGTGCGCACAGCGACCCGGTCCGCCGGCTCGGCCTGCTGGCCACCGATGTGGACCCGGAAACCGCCGGCGCCAGCGCGAATTCGCTCGACGCCGCACTCTGGGAATCGTCCGGGGCGCAGCAACTGGTGGGCGGTTCTACGCGCCGGGTCGCGATGCTGCCGTTTGACCACGAACGCCGCGCGACTTCGGCGCTGGTCGACGACGACGGGAACCGGGTGCTGGTGGTCAAGGGGGCGCCCGAGCAG
>NZ_LZJG01000536.1:0-688 GCF_001667785.1 Mycobacterium sp. E3247
CCGAGAAGGCCACGAACTCCGAGACCAGCGGCCGCGTGGTGCGAATCACCGGCCCCGTGGTCGACGTCGAGTTCCCGCGCGGTTCTGTGCCTGAACTGTTCAACGCGCTCAACGCCGAGATCACGTTCGAGGAGCTCAAGAAGACCCTCACCCTGGAGGTCGCACAGCACCTTGGCGACAACCTGGTGCGCACCATTTCGCTGCAGCCCACCGACGGGCTGGTCCGCGGCGTCGAGGTGACGGACAGCGGCAAGCCGATCTCCGTGCCGGTCGGCCAGGAGGTCAAAGGTCACGTCTTCAACGCGCTGGGTGACTGCCTGGACGAGCCGGGCTACGGTGAGGACTTCGAGCACTGGTCGATCCACCGCAAGCCGCCGCCGTTCGAAGAGCTCGAGCCCCGCACCGAGATGCTCGAGACCGGTCTGAAGGTCGTCGACCTGCTCACGCCATACGTGCGTGGCGGCAAGATCGCGCTGTTCGGCGGTGCCGGCGTGGGCAAGACGGTGCTCATCCAGGAGATGATCAACCGTATCGCCCGAAACTTCGGTGGTACTTCGGTTTTCGCCGGCGTGGGCGAGCGCACCCGTGAGGGCAACGATCTCTGGGTCGAGCTCAAGGAAGCCGACGTGCTCAAGGACACCGCGCTGGTGTTCGGTCAGATGGACGAGCCGCCCGGCACCCGTATGCG
>NZ_LZJG01000537.1:0-69297 GCF_001667785.1 Mycobacterium sp. E3247
AGCAAATTGTCACCTATCCGAGAGAGGAGATCTATCCCAGGCCGCACCTGCGCCGGCACACTCACACATCGCCGAAGCACTCTCGGATCTGGTCGAACTCGTCCAACACGCCCCTCCCGCGCACGCCCCTCCCCACCGTAAGGCAACCCCTCGCGCGCACGCTCACTCCCGGACAGCACAACCGACTCACCAGCCTTCAACGCACACTCGAACTCGCACATCCGGCCTTCACTGCGCCACCAGTCCCACGACGCCTGCTTGGTGTCGATCAGCCGTTGCCGCACACCGCTCGTAATCGACAGCCGGCGCGGCGTCAGGCGCCCCTCCCGCGCCAGCGGATATTCGCCGCACGGCGGCCCTGATTTATGCCACTCATCATACCGACGCCTCGGGAACACCGGTCTTGATCCGCGCCAACGTCTCCTCGGCGACCAGCGTTCCATCACTGTCGGGTGCGAACGTGTAGCGCCATGTGAGGCAGACAGCGTTCTTGGGTGCGATCGGAAGTCCCATCGGCTGTGAGCGCACCGAGAAGGCGAATACCCGTAGGGCTCACACTGGGTGATCATGCACGACGTCCAGTAGATGGGTCCTTTTTCGTTGTGCTTGACCCGACCGCGGAACTTCGCACCGGAGTGAGGACCTGTTGCACCCTCGAGCCATTCGGCCCGGATGGTTTCTGGGCTGAATCGTCCGATCTGCCTGACGTCGCTGACTAGCTTCCACATATCTGGGGCTGGCGCGCTTAGTCGGATCGTCGCTGACCCCCCAACCCCAAGCCGCATAGCGACTTGATCTGTCCCGGTCAGTTGTATCGGAACAAAACCCGGGGTAGTTCAGCGGCCATCTCGGCTAGTTCAGGGGAGGCACGGTGATGCTCGTTTGGATTCGCCGCGCTAATACCTGTCAGGGGCCTTTGTGCAGCGCTTTTACGGCGGTGTCGAGGTCTCGGAGCGCTTGCTGGACAAGCGTGGTCATGGAGTTCCGATTTCCGGGTTGCAGCCAACTTTGGAAGGCATCGGCGAGGGCGAGTGCGCCGAAGTTGGCGGCCAGGTTCGCAACAGGCGGTTTTACCCCGCGCGCGACCAGCGCGTCAGCTATCGCCGTTGTCAGGGCGGCGGCTTTGAGCAGGTCTCGCTCTTTGAGTTCGGGATTGGCGTCGATGACGGCTTGACGTTTGGCCACAAGTTCGCGGCGGTCGTCTGTGAAGCCGGCAGCGAACGCGGTCAGTGCGGCCCCGATCGCTTCCATGGGGCCGGCTTCGTCGGGCGCACCGGCGATGGCGTCGGCGAACATGCCTTGGTAGGCATCCTGGCCGCGGAATAGAATCTCGCGTTTGTCGGCGAAGTGACGGAAGAACGTCCGTTTGGTCAATCCCGCGCGCTCGGCGATCTCGACGACCGTGACATCTTCATATCCACGCTCGGCGAACAATTCCACCGCCGCGGCTCCCAATCGCTGGGCCGCGTTGGGTTCCCACCGACTCATATCCGCATTCTAAAGCGCGAAGACGTAGTGATGACACCAAGTGCCGTACTGATGTAGTGTGATGACACCTGGTGCCGTGCCGCCGGCGCCCGAATACCACCCCTGCGCAGACAGGAACCGGATGAAAGATCTTCGCGCAGCCTACGGCCAGTACGCACTCGTGACCGGGGCGTCCTCAGGCATCGGAGAGCAATTCGCACGCCACCTCAGTGCGGCGGGCGTCAACGTCATCTTGGTGGCGCGCCGCAAAGACCGTCTGGACGCCTTAGCCACCGAGCTCTCCCGAGCACATGGCACCGACAGTGTCGTGCTCGCCCTTGATTTACTTGCCGAGGGTGCAGTGGACGAATTGGCCCATCGGGTCACTAATCTCGACATCGGGTTAGTGGTGGCCAATGCCGGCATCTCTTCTGCAGGGCCACTGGTCAACAGTTCGCTTGCCTACGAACTCGACGTCCTCACCCTTGATGCGGTGGTGCCACTGCAGATGGCCTACGTTTTCGGCAATGCCTTCGTCCGGCGGGGTCGCGGAGCCATCGTATTGGTGGCGTCCAGCCTCGACGCCAGCGCCGTGCCCTACGTGGCCAACTACGCCGCGGCCAAGGCGTACATCTCCTCACTCGGCCAGGCGTTGCACTACGAACTGAAAAAAGACGGCGTCGACGTCCTGGTCCTCTCGCCCGGGATGACGAAGACCGAAATCACCGAAAAATCCTTTGGCCTTGACCCCCAGAAGATCAGCGGCCCAAGAATGACGGCGTCGCAGGTTGCCGAGGTGGCGTTGAACAGCCTGGGCGCGCGGGCGCGCGTCATCCCAGGCGTCACCAACAGCACTGCGGATCTTCTGGTCAAACACCTGATTCCGCGATCCCTGTCGGCCAAGATGTTCGGCTGGCTGCTCGGCCGCGCTCTCACCGAGACCGCGCCGCATGGGCCATGAGGCGGAATAGCCTCTACTGCAGAGTATTTCGAGAGGAGTCATCCCTTGCACATTCCCGGCATGCCAGTCGATATCCCTGACGAAATGCTCTCGGCAGTGCTCCGGCCCGAATTCGACACTCTGGCACCGGTCGAAGTCTTCCCCCGGGTAGCGAGTTATTTGGATCGCCCGTACGCCACTCGCATCGGATTTCGGCAACTCACCATGGATCTGCACATCCCGCACCACCCTGCAGCCACACCGGTTCCCGTGATCGTGTACGCACATCCGGGAGGCTTTTTCACCGGCATCAAGCAAATGGGCCCATGGCGATTTCTGCTCGAGGCTGGACTGGCGGTGGCGTCGGTCCAGTACCGGCTGAGCGGCGAGGCCGTCTTTCCTGCCGCGATCCAAGATGTCGCTACGGCCGTGCGCTGGGTACGGACCAACGCGGATCGCTACAGCTTGGATTCTGAGCGCATCGTGGGCTTCGGTTCCAGCGCAGGCGCCTACCTCATCAGCGCCGTTGCGCTTGCCGGAGACAACAGCGACCTGGTGAGCAGCCACGAACCCTACTCGGAAGTGTCCTGCGGTCTGACCGCTGTCGTGGAGCACTACGGACCCACCGATTTCCTCAAACACGATGAGGACGCACACCCCGACGCCATCGAACGAATGCACGGTCCCGACAGCACGCTGGCGCGCTTCTTCGGATTCGTGCCATCCAGCCAACCGCAGGTGGTTGAGCGGGGAAACCTGTGCCGCCTGGCACATCCCGGCGCGCCACCTTTCCTGATCGCCCACGGGGACAGGGATCGTCGCGTCGGCATCGAGCAGAGCCGGCGCCTGCATCGCGCACTCACAGCCGTGGGGGTCCGGGCGGACTTGGTGGAGATCGTCGGCGGCGACCACGGGTCTGCTCACTTCAACGCGGCTCCGCTGCATTACAGAACGTTGGCATTCCTCGAATCTGTTCTGGCAATGCCCCTATCCCGTTGACACACGACACCACTAATCGGAGAACTCACATGCCCACGATGAAGCGAATTCAGTACCACCGCTACGGTGGACCGGACGTCATGCGGCTCGAAGGCTTCGAGCCCAGGAAACTCGGCGCCGACGATGTTCTCGTCCGGGTGCGCGCGGCCGCTGCTAACCCGATGGACTTCGGGATCCGAAACGGCGCGATGAAGATGGTGACCGGCCGAACCTTCCCACGTGGGATGGGCTACGACTTCGCCGGCATCGTCGAAGCTGTCGGTGACGACGTGACTCGGCTTCGTGTGGGTGACGAAGTGCTCGGGGGACCGCCGATCAAGTGGTCAGGCGCGTTCGCCGACATGGTCGTCGCCGAAGAAAAAGGTGTCGTCACGAAGCCCGCCGCCTTGACATTCGAGGCGGCGGCCGCCATTCCCACTGTCGGTCTGACCGCCTACCAAGCCCTGTTCAACGAAGGGAAGCTGCAGCATGGTGAGTCGGTGTTCGTGCACGGAAGCCTTGGGGGAGTGGGCCGCTCGGCGGTACAACTCGCGTTGGCACACGGGGCGGCCGTGGCGGGAAGCTGCCGGGCCGGCTCGGCGGACGAGGCACGCGAGCTCGGTATCGATCCGATCGTCGACTTCGACTTCGATCCCACCGCCCTCACACGCCGATTCGATGTCGTCCTGGACGCCGCCGGCACGTTACCAGTCAGATATGCCCGAAAGATGTTGACACCCAACGGCCGTATCATCAGCGTCAAGCCGAGTCCAGCGAACATGCTCAGGAGCGCCCTGCCTGGCCCATTCCACGTCGTGATCGCCAAGGCAGTCACAACCGATATCGAGGCGGTCGCGAGAGCCGCCGGCGAAGGGGTGCTGCGGCTACCCATCGCCAAAACGGTGCCACTATCGCAAGCAATCTCAGCCCTTACGCAACTCGAACAAAACGGATTCGCCAAGCGGGGCAAGCTCATCATTGTGCCTGGCTGAGCCAGCCAGCCAGCAACACCAGGCGCCCCACATCCGACGTCTGCGACCTAACAGCGACAGCATGGATGACCATGAGGAGGTGGGCCTGGTCCAGTCGTTGTTCGACTCTGTTGCCCGGTGTTCGGGCAAGGAAGAATCGACAACGACATGGCATCGAGCAAGCGGCGGCGGCATACGGCGGATCAGATCATCCGCAAGCCCACCGAGGGCAACAAGCTCCTGGCGTCGGGTCAGGAACTGCCCGAGGTTTGCCGGCACCCGGAGATCGCTGAGTCGACGTGGTATCGCTGATGCAATATGCAGGGGTTCTGCTGGTAACCCGCCGTATTCGTTTCCGCCGTATTGCTCCGGTAGGAATCGCGCATCTCCCGCTGGGGGGTAGGGGTGCGTCCCGTGTCCGCACGGCGTATTACTGCCCGGCGAGCAGTGACCTCAGTGCCGAGGACGCCGAGCGGGGGAGAGGACGCCTCGGCAGTCATTTCGGCGTCGAGTTCGGCACCGTGTATCGGCCGCCGTCCTGCGAAATCCGCTAGGAAGGGGCGGTTCTCGTGCACCCCGACGGATTGGTCGTCCGGCGCAGCCGGAGCGGATCCTCGGACGGCGCCCTCACTAAGCCGTCGAACAGATCCTGGGGTGCCGCTCAGCCGGGTTGAGTGCCGGAGTCGACCCGCCGTTAGGGCGGTCGTCGTGATCGGCTGAGAGGATGTTGAGTGTGACGGATTACTGCGCAGACTGCGATTTCACCTATGAGCTCGATCAGGCTCTGAGTGCGCGTGAGAGCATTCGACAGCTTGCCGGCCAGGTCGCCGCAATCCTGCAAAGCGATGCGATCGACCTACGGCGCCGCCCTGATCCCGCAACATGGTCACCGCTGGAATACGGCTGCCATATACGCGATGTGCTTCTCGTCCAGCGCGAACGAGCCCTCGCCGGTCGCCGCACCGACGGCGCAGAGTGTCCACCGATGGGCCGCGAAGAACGCGTTGAGCACGACGGCTACAACGAGCAAGACCCCGACGACGTCGCGCGCCAGCTCCTCGATGCAGCCGCATTGTTCACCAACGTTCTAGCAAGAGTGACAGCTGAGGACTGGGACCGCACCGTCGTCTACAACTATCCCGAGACCCACACACGCTCACTCAGGTGGCTCGCAGTCCACACTGTCCACGATGTGCAACACCACCTCTGTGACATGCGCCGCCAAATTGTGAACCGTCTCGGGGCTTGATGCCGGCTTCATGGTTGAGGCGTCGCCGGCTTGGGACACGCGGGTTTGATTGTACTGGGCACTCTCGATGTTTTAGTTCGACGATGGCTGTGATCGGCAGCGAAGCCGAGGCCGGCGCACTCGCTTGATCCTGGCCATCGTCGCGATCGGCATCGTCGATGGTCGGTGACGTGTCCTTGCGATGCACGGGGATTGCCACCCGAACCCGGTGTGGATTAGACGTTTTTGGTGTCTCTTTGACGGAATGGGTAGAGACGGATTCCGGGCTTTTCCAAGTGTGGGAAGGCACGGTAGAAGTCGAGCGCATCGTCTTCACTGAGCGCGTCGATGCGTTCGCCTCCGGCTAACCGCAGCGCTTCGGTCACCAGTGTGCGGCCGATCCCTTTGCCGCGGCGAGTTTCGTCGACGGCCAGAGTGGCGAGGTAGGCCTGTATCTCGCCGTCGCTGAACAGTTCGGCGAATCCGACCACGACTCCGTCGTCGAGGGCAACGACTGTGGTTACGCCGGGAGCTGTCAAGACTCGCGCGGCGCGCGCTGGATCTGCGGTAAATGATGTCCAGCCCTGGGCCGCGCAGAGCCGAAGAACGCCGTCCAGGTGTGTTCGCGAGAAACGCGCATAATCCACGCACCCATGAAACCACACATCAAACCCGCAACAGCGCCGTGAAGCGATGGGCATTCCTCGAGCGGGAGATGCGAGATCTCAAGGAGGCCAACGAGATTCTGAAGGCGGCCTCGATTTTCTTCGCGCGGGAGGATCGTGGTGCGATGTCGGCGGCCCCGCACCACGCCGGACAGGCCTTCATCGCGCGGCGTCCTCGGTTGGGACGTCTTCAACCAGCCCAACACGCGCGTCCCCGACTCACCGAATGGATAGCCCTCCTGACCATGCGCATCGAAACACTCCGATAAGCTGCGCAGCCATGTGGTTCCCATCAATGGCAATCAGGTGGGTCCCATCCTCATGGCAAACCCAGCCCTGAAGTGGCCCCATTCACCTGGCAGCCGACACCGGCGGCGTGGTGACGCAGCACTCTTCGCGCGGGTAAGGCGCTGATACGACATACGGGCACAGTCGATCTGCGAGTACGGCGGGATAACAGGAACGACATTCACGCTGACCTTGCCGGCTGCCGTTGATTGACAGCGGCGTTGAGAGCAACTCGCCTCCGGGGCTCTCGCATACAAGGACTTTCGGCCCCACAGACTCGTGCCATTGGGCTCCATCAGCGATTTTTGCTGAAGTTTAGTGTCATCCACATACATTGGCGATGCCGCAGGCTCGCCCGGTAATAGGTGGGAGGAGTCGGAATGTCTATTAAGCGACTCGCGACGCAGGTCGCCGGAGGCACGGGGATGGCCGGCGCGATGGCGGCATTCACTGTGGTACCCGCCCATGCCGCGGACACATGGGTCGCGATTTACTACTCACGGGCGAGCACCGTCGGTAACACCGCCTACGGTTACGCCAACAACGTCCCGACGAAGGAAGCTGCCATGGCAGCCGCAAACGACATGTGCGTCCGGAACGGCGGCACCGAATGCAAAATGGCGGCGGTGAGCAAGAACGGCTGTGCCGCACTCGCCGTCTTGTGGTCTACTAACGGTCGTTGGCACGGCGGGACCGGCGCGACGATCGAGGAGGCCGAGCAGGACGCCCTTGCGCAGAACAACGGCGGCAGCATTTTTATAGAGAAGTGCTCGACGTAACTGCTGGGCGCCGATCCCCACTAGCCCGAATACCGTTCACTTGAGGAGCGCAGTTTCTGTGTTGAAGAGTGTCGGAAGCGGCCTCGGAGACACCCAGTTCGCGGCACACCGCCGCGGTGTCCTTGCCCTCGGCCAAGAGCCGATCGGCCGCCATCAGCTTGCGCACAACCTGCTCCGGGCTATGCCGCTTCCTCGTCGCTATGATCCTGTTGAGCCTTCCCTGCCCACGTCGTGGGCTGCAAGACTCTCATAAGCCATGGATCAGCCGAACGGGGTCAGGGCACCTTAGCTAACCATCGCGCCACCTCTCCACGAGAGCAAGGTTTTCGGGGCACAAATATTTGGCAGCGGCATAAACAATAACCCCGGAGTCATGTCCTCTATCTTTCTGTGTCCCATCTAGATATTCCATAACCCCATCCGCGGATCCCGAAACACCGTCAAAGTTATGGTACTCGTCTTTACTCAAGAAATTGCACACGCCATGCCCCAATTTAAGTAGTGTCGCATCACCGGGCAATCTTGTCACCGCAACACGCTTAACTAGAGACAGATAAGCAGCTTCTGTGTCTGCGTGAGAGCGCGCCAACCCCAAACCGAAAAGTGAAGCGCCAATAAATGAGCCAGATAAAACACAGACGAGCATGGCTCTCATTGCGCTTCTCATGAGGCCGCCTTCCCGGCCCTTACAACTGTCGCATTTGACATTCCCGACCCGATTTTCCTCATCATTAACTACTCCATCTAACGGCCAGGCTACTTTTCATCCCTCAGCCGGACCTCCGGTGTTGCAGGCTGCGAGCCATGGAGTGCCGCCATTTCTCGTCGCGTCTTGGAATGCGACGTCTTCTGTCGGCCCTTCTCCGGTCGTGCGGTCGTTCGCCACTGCGACGCACCCCAGCCCAGCTTTTTCGGCAATCAAGCTACAATAGAGTCCGTTCGGCAATTTAAAACACCCTGTAAGCGAGGCGTCGAGGGCTGCTTTACTTGACGGGTAGTTAAACGCCCTATAGGCCCAAATGTGGTGCTCCGCATCCGCACCCGTAACCGTAATCGCTGCGTAGCAGTTCGGCAGAAAGCATTCGACAGCATTAGCTGGGGGCGCAGCCAGGAGTGACAGGGTCAGGCTGGTGGTGATAACGCCGGTGATGCCCAGAAACTTGATCATGACATCCTCCCCATTTTTCTCATCGCAATCCCTGCCCGCGATCAGGGGCCGTAGGGCACTATCCCAGCCCAGAGCCCCAACTCACCTGAGCATGGAACTTCCGAACATCAGCAAATACCTGCGAATGACCTCAAAGGAGAGGGCTTTGGTCACACATGCCGAAGTTGCGTGTTCTCCGAGTGGTCCAGTGACAGTCTGACCATTGAGAAGAATTACGTGAGGTTGTTGGAATCGAAAGGGATGTACCGCCCGGATAGCTCCGGGGTAAGGCGGCGGCGTTATAAGAACCGGGGGCGCTTGTCGCGGCGGTCTCCACGGAAGGAGGCCATGCAATCTGGCGCAATCGATCAAAAACCGTTGACCTCGGGGCGATTTGGCCAAATCGACTTGGTGTGGCCGGTGAGGCTCAGTCGGATCGCCCGTGAAAAGTACTGGCCCACAGCGTGATAACGAACATAGCGAGGTTTACTGGTAACCCTCCATATTCAATTCTGGTGTATTCCCCAGCGGCGGGTCTACGCTGGCTTGCATTAGATCACTCGATGCCCCGGTGGTGTCGCGTCGTCGCCGAGGCGTACCCGTCGCGCATGGGATCGCAGATCCGGGTGGTTCAGCAGCGCGTCGACGAGCGCAACTGATCCGCCGACACAACTCCAGTCGTCGTCCCACAGAGTCGAGACCAGCCAGGACCGGTCCGCGGGAAACATCAAGTCAGGTAGGACGTACGGGCTGGCTTGGGTAGTGCCGGCTCGGCGCCAGTTGACAGCTTGGCCTGGGCCGGCTTGCACCAACACGTAGGGCCAGCCCACGTACACGGAAACCGTGGGCGCGCCGGGAAAGACCACGTCGCACCCACCGCGATCCAGATATCCCAGCCACCATCGCTGATCTGTCGACTGGCTCTTGAGAACCGCGATTAGAGCCCGATCACGCTGCGCCTGATCTGAACCCTTTCCGGGCAGGATCACTGTCGCATAGTCCTCAAACACAGCCGGAATCCCCGCGGTGATCGTCAAGCCGACCGACGTCCCCGTGTTAATCCATGCGACATCGGATGCGGTGCCGACCCGCCAACTACAACCGTTTCGCACAACGTCTCCCACGCGGCCCCAGCGAAGTTAGGTCATGGGGTCTTGGGCAGCTAAGCTAGCGCACCAGTCACAGGGATCGTTGAATTCACTGCCGTAGAAGACATATTGGGCCACTGCAGACACCGCGGCTTCCGCCAGTTCAGGCGCCAAGACAGGCTCATCGGCATCGGAATCGAAAGGTTTGAGTTCGCCGACGCTGGCTACGAGCGGGATGCAGTGACTGCCATCGCCGGTGACATCCACAGTGGCCTGGCCGTCGACAAATAACGTGTACATGGCGTGCTCTGGGAAGTCGTAATTGAAACGCAGTACCCACCACTGGCCCGACTGCTGTGCCGCGTACGGGAAGAATTTGTAGCCGGTGCGCTTCCACATAGGCTGCGCTGACGAGTCAATTATCGGACCGTTCGTCTCGCTCATAATGCCCATTGTCCGCCACGCAGCGCCACCATCACTTCTGCTACTTCACCAGTGCGGCTCAGGCTGTTCGTTCGGAGTGCTTGGTGAGCGGACGTGTTCTCGCGGGCTTGGCGGAGTGCGGCCGGATAGGGCGGCCAATTGGTCAATGGCAGGGGCGTGTTTATCGATTGGTTGAGGTGGCGCGAATTCGCCGCTGCGCTGTAGGGCCGCTGAGCGGCTCTCGGCGAAAGCCAGGGTCTCCACGCACAGATCCTCCTCCAAATGCAACGGTATGCCGGTGGCCACCGCGATGTCCCAGCCGTGGATCAGCAGATCGGCCACACGAAGGGCGACCCGGCTGCGCATTTGCGCCGGAATATCGACAGCTGGGTCACCCGCGCCGATCAGCGCTTGCTGCAAGGTTTCTGTTGAGCGACGGTACCTGCCGAGGAGATCACCGGATGTGCTTGCGCTGGTGACAGTTTGAGTACCGACTGGGTCGAGTTGCTGGGCGAACTCGAAGTTCACATCAACGAGGTGCTGGGCGACCCGGGCAACGCTCCATCCGGTGCACGGGGTGGGAGCCATCCACTGGTCGCCGGCGAGGTGCGCGAGGAGGTCATCGACGGCGTGCGCGGCGCGGGCGAGGTGCGCCTGGTCAGCGAAGGGCATTTGTGGATCTTCTCTCGGCAGGGCGACTCAGGTAAGAAACTTAAGAAGAAAGTAAGAGAAATCTAAGGTGCGATTCGGCTCCTGCGCAAGTGTGGCGACGGCCAATCGTGCGTGCCCCAGGCAGTAGTGGGCGCCGCGGGAGCGCTGCTCAGCAACCCGCAACAGGGACCTGGAACGTGCAGGGGAGTGTCTGGGGTCCGCGGATGGCTGGGTTGTCTCGCCACGTCGGGTCCCCGCAGAGCGCGGGTTGGCGTGCCAGCAGTTGTTGGAGGGTTATGGCGGTTTGGAGGCGGGCCAATGGCGCTCCCAAGCAGTAGTGGGCCCCATGACCGAAGGTGAGCGGTGCGGGTCCGGGCCGGTCCGTACCCAGTTGATCGGGTTCGTTGAAAACGGCGGGATCACGATTGGCGGCGGCAAGTACGACCTGAGCGGGTACGCCGGCGCGGATGGTGACGTCACCGAAGACGTGATCCTGGGTGGCGGTACGCGCCACGGCTTGGACGGGGCCGTCAAGGCGCAGCAGCTCGGTGATCAACGAATCGTCGACGGTGGTGATGGCGTCAAGGGGCCGAGTCCCGTCAGAATGAGGGATGAGAAGGCGAATCATTGCCGAGCCCAGCAGGTTTGCGGTGGTTTCGTGACCGGCGATCGCGATGATGATGGCGGTGGTGACGACGTCGTCGAGTTCGAGGTCGGTGTCGGCCGCGATGACGCTGAGCAAGTCATCACCGGGATGGCGCCGGCGATCGGCGGCCAGGGGAAGAAATTCAGTCAGTAGCGAAGCAACGGCATCGGTGCCGTCTTCGATGGCCGCAGGATCAGTGGAGTCGGCGAGCATTCGGGTAATTGCCGGGGACTCCTCGCGGAGCAACCGGGCGGCCGCGATATCTAGTCCCATCCAGGCTGCCGCGACTGCGATCGGTAGCGGCAACGCGATGTCGGCCATGAAGTCGAGCTCGACTCCGGCGGGAATGGAGTCGATCGTGTCCGCAGCGATTGTGACGATGCCGTCGCGCAGGCCGGCAATGAACTTGCGGGTGAAGAAGTCTCGCACCGCCCCGCGGAGCCGCTGGTGGTCGAAGCCATCTGTGAATAACATGTTGTGGCGCAGGGTGTCTGGATCCGTTGCCCGTAAGGCGCCGGGGGTGTTGGGGTTGGCCAGCGGGTCGCTGGTCCAGCCGGGCCCGGCCAGAATGTGTCGCGCAGGGCGGTAGCCCAGGATCAGCCATGCTGCCGCGGTGTCGTTCCAGACTACGTCGCCTTTTCGACGACACGCTTCGTAGAACGGGTAGGGGTTGGCGGGATCCCAGGGCAGGCGCACCGCGGCTTGGGCGTCAGAGGTGGTCATGATGATCCAGCCCGGACGGAAGACCGCGCTCGCGCACCCACGCGTGGTGCATCTTGCCTAGCTCAGTGATCGGCTCAGCGACACCGTCGAGGTCGTCCATGATGGCACGGGCCGGCATCGTCGCCTGCAAGCCGACGGCCACACTGCACCAGGCGAGTTGGATCCGATTGATGAAGACCAACCATGGGGGAGGGGTTAAGTGAGCCACCGGGTGGTTGGAGTCGCGGACGTCGAACATCCCGCGGATCGTCCGGGTCGTCGCGTCGGCTGTGAAGGTCACTGGCTCGCGTGTGGTCGTACCGCCGGGTGCGGTGTCGCTAATCCATTGCTGCAGATCCGCGGCGTTCAACGGCGCCTCTGCGGGGAGCATCCCCAGCTGGATCAACAGCTCGCGGAAATCGTCCTTGCGCTCCTCCAGCGAAGCGCGGACTGCGGCGACCCAAAGTTGCCGCTCCTTCTCGGGGATGCTTTGGACGCAACCGAAATCCAGGAAACCCACGCGACCGTCGGCACTGAAGCGGTAGTTACCTGGATGGGGATCAGCATGCACCAGGTTCGCATGGCGGTAGTTGCCGTTGATGAACCGTGTGATCACCTCGGCCCACGTGTCTTTCAGGCCTTGGTCGGCACGTTGCGCTTCTGGGTAATCGATGCCATCCAGATAGGTCATGGTCAGCACGCGGTCGCTAGAAGCTTCGGGAATGACAGCGGGGATACGAATGAACGGATGCCCGCGATAGAGCTCGCCGAACCGGGCGACGCTGGCTGCTTCGTGGCGATAGTCGACCTCCTCGCCAATGCGCGCCGCGGCCTCCCGCGCGAGAGATCGAACGTCCCCCTTGACCCCTGATGCCGCGGTGACAAACCGCAAGAACGTAGCCAGCAACTCGGTATTGGCCAGGTCGTCTCGGATTGCCTGGGCCACACCGGGATACTGGATTTTGACCACAACGTCGCGGCTGTCTGACAACACCGCCCGGTGCACTTGCCCGACCGACGCCGCGGCCATCGGCTCATCAGAGAATTCCGCGAAAAGCCGTACACCAGAGCCCAGTTCCTGATAGAGCATCTTCCGAACGAGCGATGGATGCATCGGAGGTGCCTCAGCCTGCAGCCGGGCCAGGGCCTTCTGATAAGGCCAATATCCCCCGGTGCCCACGGCCCGGGCGTCGACCATCGACAAGATTTGTCCGGCTTTCATCAACACGCCCTTGGAATGGCCCAGCAGTTCGGTGTAACGCTCGGCGGTGCGCTCGTGAAACCGCTCGACCGCACCGTCATCACCGGTGCGTTCTCGCAATCCGGCGATCAACCGCCCGCCGGCGGCGCGGGCAGTGAATCCGGCCAAGGGCATAGCGCGCCGGAGACGCCCGTTCGGCACCGCCTTGTCGCGCTGCGCCATCTGGCCATCCCCTCCGCTTCAACCAGTGTAGTAGACTCTTGCTAAATGTAAGTGATCACTTTGGAGAGGTCAATGACTGCACCGGTGTCGACCCGCGAACGGCTAGTCACCGAAGCGATGCGGCTGTTCAGCGCCAAGGGGTTTGAAGCCACCAGCGTCTCCCAAATCGAATCCGCCGCCGGCTTGGCCGCGGGCTCAGGCGCCCTCTATCGCCACTTCAAGTCCAAGGACGCATTGCTCGACGCCGGAATCGACCGCCAGCTCGACCGGCGCCGCGCCATGCGCGACATCCGCGCACTGTTCGCCGGACTCGGCGACCTGCGCGCCGAACTGACCGTGCTGGGCCGCTACCTGCTCAGTGTGATCGACGAAGAAATCCAACTACTGCAGATCGCCGCCCGCACACCCGCGGGCCAATCTGCCCGCCTCGACACCGCCTACGCCGCCCTCATCGATGGACTCAACGCCGAACTCGCCGACTGGCTCACCACCTGGGCGCCAACACTGACGCCCCAGGATCGCACCGTCCTGGCCGCGCTCGGCGTCAACAGCATCCTCGGGACACGCTTTGCCACAAGCCTGTTCCACCAATCCAATGCAAGCGTCCCCGACGATCACTACCTCGCCGAATGGACAGCAATCTTCGAAACCCGCATTGCCGCACTCCAATAGACGCCCAAAGACCCCCACACTGCATTTTGACGTTGGTCCCAACGGGGGAGTGGTTAAGAGACCAGGCCCAGCGTGTGCCTGCGATGAGAGCTGATTGATCTGATGAACACGGCGAGCGATAGCTAACGTTAAGATCAAATCTGGTACGAAAGTCGTTGACGGCGTTGCTGTTAGCACTTCGAGCGGCCACGTAGACGCACTATCCGTCGACTGGAAATAGACGGCCCTAGTGGCTAATTCGCGCAGGCCGTCAGGTCACATCTCCTGGTGCACAACAGGATAACGAATATGGCGAGGTATGCTGGTAGCGCGCCATATTCGATCCGCGCATACATGACTGCTGGCTGCCTGCGGCGCCCGATCGAGGAGTGGGGGATCGGCGAGTGTCTAGGTGGTGTTGGTGCTGCCCGACCAAGGGTCTCACCATCGGTCGATGTGTAGAAGCTGATCGAGTGGTGCGCGCGGACCAGGGCGAAAGTCGGTGCCCACTGTGTAGGCGGTGGGGATGAGCGGCCCTTGGTGGATGTGGTCCGGGAGTCCGAGGATCTCTGAGACCTGCTGCTCGTGCCGCAGGTGCAGATCTGTCCACACCGTGCCCAGTCCGCGGGCGCGCGCGGCCAGCATGTAGCTCCATACCGCGGGAAACAGTGAGCCCCACATTGTCGCCGCAGATGCGTCGGGCAGCACCGAGCTGTGTGGGGACGTGATGCAAGCCAACAGCAACACCGGGACACGGTGCAGATTTTGGGCCAGGTACTCGACGCTGCCGGCGACGCGTTGCTGCGTCGAACTGTGCCCGTCGTTGGCGGCAAAGAGGCCCTCGCCGTGGGTTGCCGCCGTGCGGTATTCGTCGAAGCCCGCACGGTAGACATCGGCGATCCGGACGCGCTGTTCAGGATCGGTGATCACGATCCAGTGCCAGCCCTGACGGTTTGACCCTGACGGGGCCTGCGAAGCAATTCGTAGGCAGTCTTTGATTACCCGCAGTGGGACCGGCCGGTCGAAGTCCAACCGGCGGCGAACAGCGCGGGTCGTGGTCAGCAGCTCATCCGGGGAAAAATTGATGACGTCAGACATCGCTCGATCGTGTCAGCTGCACTTGGACCGCGCTAATGAACGGCCATTATTTGGCTGTGCCCGCATTCGCTGGTATGGCAGCATTTTCCTATGGAACCGGCCCGGATAGGGATTGTCGGCGAGTTTCAGGCAAATTTCGATCCGCACAGGGCCATCGCGCCGGCCGTCGAGCATGCCCAGAGTGCGAAAGCTTCCACCCAGCCTGTCACACTGGAATGGATCGCCACCGATGTTGCCGAGGGCATGCCGAGCGACGACCTCTCCGGTTATGCGGGTTGGTGGGTTGCCCCGGGAAGCCCTTATCGCAGCATGACCGGCGCATTGAAGGTAATCCGCTACGCGCGCGAGCACGACATCCCGCTTCTGGGCACGTGTGGGGGATACCAGCACGTAGTTCTCGAATACGCACGCAACGTGCTGGGATTCAGCGACGCCGCGCACGCCGAGTACGACCCCTACGCTTCGGACCTGTTCATCACGGCACTGAGCTGCTCACTGGTCGGCCAGACGATGACTGTCAAGGTGAATGAGAACACCACTGCCGCCCGCTTTTACAAGCAACACACTGTCGCCGAAAAGTATTACTGCAACTTCGGCCTCAACCTCGATCACCTACCAGCGCTGACAGCCTCCGGCTTGGTGGTGTCGGGCACTGACCAGGATGGCGAACCACGCATCATCGAACTCCCTCATCATCCGTTCTTCGTGGCGACATTGTTCGTCCCGCAGACATCGAGCACACCGGATGCCCCACACCCGCTGATCATCGGCCTGCTGAGCGAAGTTGCGAATCATGCCGACTGACGACACAAACCCAAGTCGGGTGATGCGCTACGACCGAACCGGGATCGCGTATTCCCAGACCCCACGACCTGACCCGCGTCACCGGTGAAAGACCCGGCAGGGGAGAGGGCTCCGTGTGGGTGGTGCCGGCTGAGAGGATGTCCAGTGTGACGGATTATTGCGCAGCCTGTGATTTCACCTATGAGCCCGGGCAGGCTCTAAGTGCATGCGAGAGCATTCGACAGCTTGCCGACCAGGTCGCCGCAATCCTGCAAAGCGATGCGATCGACCTACGGCGCCGCCCTGATCCCGCAACATGGTCACCGCTGGAATACGGCTGCCATATACGCGATGTGCTTCTCGTCCAGCGCGAACGAGCCCTCGCCGGTCGCCGCACCGACGGCGCAGAGTGTCCACCGATGGGCCGCGAAGAACGCGTTGAGCACGACGGCTACAACGAGCAAGACCCCGACGACGTCGCGCGCCAGCTCTTCGACGCAGCATCATTGTTCACCAACGTGTTGGCAAGACTGACGGCCCAGGACTGGGAGCACACCGTGGTCTACAACTATCCCGAGACCCACAGCCGTTCACTCAAGTGGCTCGCACTCCACACTGTCCACGACCTGCATCACCACCTTCAGGACATCCGCCGCCAAATCGCTTGAGCCAGGCTATCCTTCCTGCAAGTGCGGACTGCTGCGTTAGGGAACGGCGAAAACAACGAAAACCGGCTCTCGGTGCGGGCGACCGCTTAGGTGGACAGCTTAGTGGGCTGGGGAGGATCACTCGGGACATCAGTGGTTCATCTGATGAAAACGGCGCATTTTCTGGTAACGCGCTGTATCCATTCCGCCATATCTCTGCCAGATGGATCGCGAATCCTCCCGAGGTTGGGTAGGGGCCTGACCGCAAATCGCTTTTCCAGCAGTTGCTTTGGTGCATAATGTAGAGCATGGGCCGGTTAAGGAGCCTGCTGGCGATGCCTAGTCGGTCGGTTCGGCCGGGACATCTGGTTCTTCGGCGGCACTCTTCAGTGCGCGCAGTGTGCGGTCCATGTCCTTGACCATTCGGGGTCCGCGCAACCAGCCCAGCGCCCGCCAATAGATACGCATCGCGGTGGTGTCGTCGAGTTCGAATTCTTCGGAGACTAACGTTCCACCGCCATCAGCGGGTTCGAACGTGTACCGCCATGTCAGGCCGATTGTGTCTTTGGGTGCGATCGGGAGTCCCATCGGCCGTGACCGCACCTTAAATGCAAACACACGCCCAGGCTCACACTCGGTGATCATGCACGAGGTCCAGTAGATCGGCCCCTTTTCATTGCGCTTGACCCGGCCGCGGAACTTCACTCCCGGACCGGGACCTGTTGCACCGTCGAGCCATTCAGCCGCGGTGGTTTCCGGGCTGAATCGGCCGATCTGCGTGACGTCACTGACCAAAGACCACACATCTGCCGGTGCCACGCCAATTCGAATCGACGTCGAGCCACCCATGCAGTGATGATTTCTGGTGGCCGGCCAGTCGACGTTGTCCGAAGTCATGCATGAAGAATGGTGGCCGTGTGCCGCCGGCACAATGCCTGACGCTGCCATCTGCTGCCACTCGCCTTGATGCAAGGACCGCCACACCCAGACCGGCCAGCGCCCTGGTCTTGTCGCGGGGGCCGTGGGCATGAACAATTCCGGCCGCGATCTCGTTCCAGTTGCAACCCACGGTGGTCGAAGATAGGGCGATGAGCGTGCGGCTTCCGCGACGGCGACAACTGGCTATCTGGCCTGGGTTGTCTCGGCCATCGTTACTCTTGGCTGTTTTCTTCGTCCCGCAGATACAGCACACCCTGGGCCGCACAGTCCGTAATTGTCGGCGTGCTTCACGCCGCGAATGAATCCCGATAGCGTCGTCAATAGGGCGCTGCTCGCTAGCCGTCGCGAATCCTGCGGAGCGCTAACGTTGAGGGCACGATTGAATGACTGGCGGAAGGAAACGCAGTTTGCGGGATGCGTGGGGCTTGCACTTTGACCTCGACGCGGGATATCTGGATACGGCCAGCATCGGGGTACCGCCGACATCTGTCGCCGAGGCGCTAAGTGGCGCGGTGAACCGGTGGCGCCGCGGCCGGGATGCGCCCCAGGATTTCGACGCTGCTATCGCACAAGCTCGGGCCGGATTCGCTGACCTGATCGAAGTGCCTGTATCGCGGGTGGCTATTGGTGCAGCGGTGTCCGCCCTCGTCGGTCTGTTGGCCGCCTCGATCCCAGACCGATCGCGAGTATTGATCGCTAGCGGCGAATTCACCAGCCTGAGTTGGCCATTCGCTGCTCAAGCCGATCGTGGAGTGGTTATTGCGGAGGTCAGTCGCGACCGGCTCGCCGACCGCGCGCACGAGCACGACCTGGTGGCGGTCAGTGCGGTCGCTTCCGCCGATGGGGCATTGGTGGACCTCGCCGCACTCGCCGAAGCAACCGCAGGAACCAACACGCGGGTGCTTATCGATGTCACCCAGGCCGCAGGTTGGCTGCCGCTTTCCTTGGGATGGGCCGATGCCGTGGTTGGGGCCTCCTATAAATGGCTACTGGCGCCCAGGGGTGCGGCCTGGCTGGCGCTCAGCGACTCTTGGCGTGATGAGGTCATCCCCCATCACGCATGTTGGATGGGTGGCAAGGACCCATGGGCCAGCATTTACGGTTTGCCCTGGACCCCAGCGGCCGACGCGCGCGCCTTAGACGAATCTCCAGCCTGGTGGGCGCATCTGGGGGCGGCCGAGGCATTCCGCGCCACCGCCGGGTTGAACAAGGCGGACATTCACACCCACGTCACCGCGCTAGCCGACAAGTTGCGTGCGGCCCTGGACATGGCGCCTGCACACTCGGCTATCGTCGCCGTCCGTCACAGCGGCGCAGCCCAGGCCTTGGCCCACGCCGGGATCCGAGCCGCCAACCGCGATGGCGCAACGCGGCTTTCGTTTCACCTCTACAACACCGACAACGACCTCGACCGCGCGACCGAGGCACTCAGCCGCCTCCACAAGAAACACCCCCCGCGGACATCGCTGCCGGGGTCGGCGCCCAACAGGAATGAGCGGCCATGACCAGTCGATACGGTGACTCCACCCGTAGCGTCAAAGCCGTGAGTTCGCCGACAATGCCGGGCCAGCCGGTCGTGGCGCCGCCCGTCCTTGCGTCGACCTATCACCTATCGACCGACGAAACAGCGAACCTGGACACCTACGGCCGCAATTCCAATCCGACCTGGCGCCACCTGGAATCGGCGCTGGCGCAACTGGAAGGCGCAGCCGACGCCTTGGTGTTCGGCTCCGGCATGGCGGCCATCACCACCGCGCTGCGCGTCTTGGCCAAACCCGGATCGGTGTTGGTGGTACCGGCCGATGGCTACTACCAAGTGCGGCGCTATGCAGCCGAACACCTTGTGCCCGTCGGCATAACGGTCATCGAGGCAGGCACCTCGCAAATCTGTGAGACCGCCGAAAGGGCCGACGTCGTGCTAGCTGAGACGCCCACCAACCCCGGACTGGATGTCGTCGATCTCCACCGGCTGGCGACGGTATGCCGCAGTAATGGCGCACGCTTGATCGTGGACAACACCACCGCCACACCGCTGGGCCAACAGCCACTGGCGCTGGGCGCTGATTTGGTGGTGGCCAGCGCGACAAAATCCTTATCGGGTCATAGTGACGTGTTGGCCGGATACGTCGCCGGCAATCAACCCGAGTTGATCGCCGCGCTCGAGCGCGAACGGGTGCACAGCGGCGCCATCCTCGGCCCATTCGAGGCCTGGTTGGTCCTGCGCAGCCTGGGCAGCGCAGGACTGCGCTTCGAACGCCAATGCCTCAACGCCCAACGGCTCGCGACGATGCTGCGTGATCATCCTGCGGTACGGAAGGTGCGCTACCCAGGCCTGGTCGACGACCCGGCATACCCGGTAGCCGCAGCACAGATGCACCGATTCGGCGGCATAGTCTCCGTTGAACTGAGCGACGCCACAGCAGTCCACGCACTGGTCCAGCGCAGCGAGTTGTTGATCGCATCCACTAGCTTCGGCGGCATCCACACCTCAGTGGATCGCCGTGCAAAATGGGGCGACCACGTCCCTGACGGATTCGCGCGCATCGCCTTGGGCATCGAGGACGCCGACGACCTGCTCGCCGACATCCAACACGCCCTCGTGCCAACTCAATGACCCACGAATAGCCCCGGACAGTGCTGCGGGAATACCGCCAGCATGCGGGGGAGCGCTCAGCCGAGGTCGGCATGCTGGGTGGGCCCAGGCCTTGACCACCTGAGGCTTGTAGCAGCGCGGGAACCCCGCGGTGTGCACTGGCACAGCCGACGGCTTCTCTCTCGCTACTACGCGCCGTAGTATCGCGTTCTGCGTGGCGAGACGTCAACCGCCGGCATGCAGCCGACACAAGCCCGCACCGCAGGGCCTGTGGGACGAAAGTCTTGCAACGCAGCCGAAAGGCGACGGGAGGAGCGGTGACCAGCAAGAGGTCAGGCGATGATTCATCTGGTGCAATATGCAGTGCTTAGCCTGACATAATGTCGCTTATCGGCACAACGGCTACCAGGCAATGAGACCAAGGGCGCTCGCGAACGAGATTCAGATAGACAATCCGTCGCATGCCTACGATTGCCCCGACGCCGTCCCGCGCCGCGAGCCGTCGCTTGTCCGGCCTTCATGTCATGCAACCACGCGGCTGCGTCCGACTGGGTAAGCCGGCTGAGCGCCGACCATGGAATGCAAGCGCCCGGATCTGACGGTCCGCCGCTGGCGGCCCCGGTCCACGGCCCCCGATCCTCTCACCCAGTTGGATAATCCAATACGTCACGGTGACGAATTGGCATGGCCCGCTGGGCTATTGGCAATTGCATCTATGGACACAATCTGCCGGTGTGAGCTCATGAAGCTCGGCGAAATCCGGGTTGAACCTTCGCCCCGGCCGGACAGCTCAACGGACCAGACAAGCCCTCGTTGCACCTCCAACGCGATACGTGGCTCGAGTCCGCTGGCGACGCGTACAGTCCCGACCGGACCCAGGCCCGCCGCGGAGCGCTAAAGTCGGCACGGTTCCGAGATCAGCTTGTTAGCCAGCGGCACAACATATTTCGTCACCGTGACGCTTTTCCCGACGAGCGGGGCCCCCCTACTACGACCGAATCAACGAGTGCCCCATCGGCATCGTGGCCGTCGTGGCCGACGCCACCGTGACATCGCGTATCCGAACGCTCCCCAGTGAGTCAGTTGCTGAGTCAGTCCCGTCGTAGAGCACCCCGGTTCCTGGAACGCGCGCTTAACGTGCTGAAGCCGTCGGCGATCGTTGCAGCCAGCTCCAGGAACGCATGTCGGGTTTGTCGGCTGAGCAGGTCGAAATTGATTTCTGAACCTTCGGCTAGATGGTCGTCGAACGGGATGATGTGCAACGCGCGCACGCGCGGGACGAAGTGGCTGGCCAACAGGTCGACATCCAGCCCCGTGGGTCCGGGCCGCGATGCGCTGAGAACCACGGTCGTCTGCGCCGCCAAATGCCCATAGCCGTTTTGCTCGAGCCAGTCGAGCGTTGCCAACGCGCTGCGCGCCGAGTCGATAGCGGGCGAAGCCACGACCACGATCACATCCGCTTCGTCGAGCACGGCACTCATAGCCGAGTGCACCAGCCCGGTGCCGCAGTCGGTCAAGATGATGTTGTAGAACCTGCGCAGTACGCTTAGCACGCCGCGGTAATCGTTGTCGGAGAAGGCTTCTGAGGTGACCGGATCGCGCTCTGAAGCCAAGAGCTCCAGCCTGCTCGACCCCTGCGAGGTGTGTCGGCGAATATCCGAATAGCGCACGATGTTCTCGTCGAGGAGCACGTCGCGCACGGTTGAGCGCGTCTCGTTGGGCCCACGTTGCGACAGGGTGCCGAAGTCCGGATTGGCATCTACCGCGATCACCCGGTCCCCACGCACGGTGGCCAGAGTGGCACCCAACCCGATGGCCGTGGTCGTCTTGCCGACCCCGCCTTTCTGGGACAGAACCGCGATGCTGAAGGCCCCCCGCACGGGCTGGTTGACCCGGTCCAGGGTGGCCCGCTGGCGGGCCTGCTCAGCCGATTCACCCGGGTTGATGCCGGTGACCTGATGCAGCTTCTTGCGCCATCCAGCGCGTGGCACCGGGCGGGTCCGGCTGAGCCCCAGTTCGGCGTTGCTGGGCATACGCGCGCGAGGCAGCTCAGGCGGGTTAGCTGACGCAGTGCTGGTAAACGGCGTCGATGCCCGCCCGGTTTGTGGAGCCGGCCAAGGCGGGGTCTGGTCTCCGGCCGAGCGGCCGTTGCCGTCGCGAACGAACTTGTCGGGATGGATCATGGTGACTTTCCGGTCGTTGAGTGAACAGTGAGCAGACCGAGCACCTGCTGCAGTGCCGCTTGCATGTCGGAAAGTTCGATGCGCATCAACGAGGTTTCGTCGAGGTCTTCGATGCTGGCGCCGTGACATTCGGACAGTCGGTATTCGCGTTCGTCCTCGGCGGCCTCGATGACGTTGCGCACGAACCGCGCGTTGCCGACCAGGTCAATGCCGCGCCGAAGTCGGCCGGAGGCGTCGGCGGCCTGACGTTGATGCAGGGCGCGGCAGGCGACAACCAGTTCTTCGTAGGCTTGCGGGGCCAACTCGGAGTCGCGCGATCGTGCGATCGCCCGCCCGATGGCTCCCAGCTCGTCGGGACTGTAGGTGCTGAAGCGGATGCGTTTGGTGAACCGCGACGCCAGACCCTCATTGGACGCCAGAAACTGGTCGATTTCATCGTCGTAACCGGCGATGATCACAACCAGCCGGTCGCGGTCGTTTTCCATTCGGGCCAGCAGGGTGTCGACAGCTTCGCGACCGAAGGCGTCACCGCCCGCCAGCCCGGTTTGAATGAGCGAGTAGGCCTCGTCAATGAACAACACACCGTCCATCGCGGAATCGATGGTCGCGGTGGTCTTGATGGCTGTGCTTCCCAGGTGCTGGCCGACGAAATCATGGCGCGCCGCTTCCACGATGGTCGCGGTCTTCAGTAGGCCCAGCCCGCAGTACGTTTGCGCGACGACGCGCGCAACGGTGGTCTTGCCGGTGCCCGGCGGCCCGGTGAACACCAGGTGCAGGCTGCGTGCGGCGGTGCTAAGGCCTTTGTCACCTCGCACTTTCGCCAGCATCGCCGCCGACTTGAGTTTGGCGACTTGCAGTTTGACCTCCGATAAGCCGATCTGCCGATCTAGTTGCTGCTGAGCTTCGCGCAGGTAGTCATGGCCGGGTTCGGTGTTGGCGGAACGGCTGGGGTCGGCGGTGGACGGATCCCACCGGTTGGCCCGCGAGTCGATCTCTTCGCTGGTCGTGACGACGAGCCGGTATTTCGGGTCTGTCAGGGCGGAAGCGTTCGCCTCGAAAGTTGGCTCCTCGCTGTAGATTCGCTCGAAGATGATGCGGGCTTCGTGTTCGTTCCCCATCTCGCGCAGCGTCAATCCCTTGCAGAACTCCGCAGCCCGCCGCGCCGCCGGAATCGGCCCATCGATGGCCTGCTCCAGCCGCCGGATCCCTTCGCCGAACAGACCGAGCTGCGCGCACGCCGAGCCGACCATCAAGTGGGCACCGGCCGCCAGGTACTCATCGGTGAAGGCGGCCGAGTCCTTCAGTGCGGTCAGGACGTCGGGCCAGCGTTGAGTGGTGAAGTGCAGCACGCCGCGGATGTAGGCACAGATCGGTTCCGAACCGGGTTCCCCGCCGGGCAGCGCCGCGTGCATCGTTCCCAGCCCGTCGAGCACCCGCTCGGCCTCGTCGTACTCCCGGGAGCTGATCATGCTGGCCGCGTAGGCAAGCCATATCTCGGTCAGGGTGCTCAGTGGATAGTCCAAGAACAGGCCGGTTTGGAATCGGGCCCGCATTGTGCGCGGTGGCAGTCCCAGCCGGCGCTGTTCACGGCCCAACGAGATGGTGCTGCTCCGGTAAAGGTGATAGATCACTTCGGCGGTAACCTCGCCGGCGACCGCACGTCCTAACCAGGCATCGCACATGTCGGGGTCGCATTCGGTCGCCCGCTTGAAAGCCAGCGCCGCATAGCGCAAGTCGCGTTGGGTCTCGAGGCCCTCGATCGGGATGCCGAGCGAAAGCACGCCCGCATCAAACGCCCGCTGCGCATCGCTGGTGCCACTCATCGGCGCTGTCGTGTCTCCTCACTGCGCGTCGGGCTCATGCGGAGAAGGCTCGCTCTTGCGATCTGTGCAGTCAAACACCAAGTGGTAACTTACTTTTCACGTTCCGTTTAATGACCATGGGAACGTGACCGGCCCCGCCAGTGTACTAAATTCAAAGGGGTACCACGCCACCGCGATGTACGGACAGCGGTGTCGTATCAGTTTCCGGGGGGAGGCTTGAGCGTGGCGCAGCAGCCAGTGCGCTCGCTGAGCGGCACGATATGCGTTCGTACCAATGAACGCGGCCTGCCGGTTGCTCTGCACCTCGACGCGGTCGAACTGAACAAGCCGCCCGAACGACTCGCGGCCGAGATCTTGGCGTTGTGTCGGTTGTCGGCGGCGCGGGCCCAGGTCGCGCGGCGGCGAACATTGGCCGAAATGGGTTTCGGCGCAACAGCGATCCGCGAATTGCACCTGGCCAGCGAAAGTGACCTTGCCCGTGCCGAGCAGGACACCTTCGGCGATACGGAGACGCCTACGGCCGCACGGCGGAGTTCGCTGTGAGCGGGTTGGCCGAAGCAGTCATGGCGAGGCTCGCAGAGCAGCGTGATTTGGTTGCGGCCGTCGACGAACAGATTAAATCGATGTCGGTGCGGGTGACCAGCCGTGACCATAACGTCAGGGTGCGAGTCGACGGATATGGTGCGATGACCGATCTGTGGCTTGGCCCGAGCGCGCACCGGCTTGGGCCCAGTGTGTTGGCCGCGCTCATCGTCGAAACCGCACGCGTCGCGGAGGCTTTGGTGACCGAGCGGTGCAACTACCTGGCGTCCGAGTTGGGCGCTCGTCTAGCACAGCTGCAGCAACAGAAAGTGTCGGATTGATGGGACTTTCCTTTGTGTTGCACCAGAGTTCAAGTTTGCTGACTACCGGAGCCGTTACCGTTTCGTTATATTGCCCTTTGTCCCCTGCCGCACGTGACCACATCAACCGGGAAAGTACCGACACATGAGTGACGTTTTTTCCGCGGCACCCGCCGGTATGGCGGAATTTTCTGCGGTGTCCCAGGCGGCGTCTGAGATGATTACCGCCGCTGGATCGTCCGATTCCGCGGCGATGCTGTCGGCCGTGGCTGCAGCGCTCGGACCGATCGGCGCGACGTACCTCGCGGCGTACGGGCCCGCGCAGGCAAGGAATTTGGCCGCCACGTTGCTCGTCGGCGCGGTACATGCCGGCGTCGGGGCGGCCACCGACGCGTCCAGGGCCGCCATTGTCGGCGCCGACGGCGGGTAGCCAAGCGCCGATGGTCACGTCTTCGTCGCCAACTGATCCGGCGGGCCGGTTCGGGCCGCAGCTCCTGGACTCCGATACGGCAGCGGTTATCGACGCGCAAGAGCAGAATTTGCAGCAGTACTTGAATTTGCCAGTCGATCAAATTCTCGCGCGCCTGGGTTTTCCCTCCTTTGCTGACCCGACCGGTATTGGTGGGACGACACCGTTTGGCGGGGAACCGACGAGCGTGGCGCCGATGGGCCAACAAGCCCCAGCTGCGCCGATCACCCCGATGGATCCGAGCGCGCTGATCCAACCCGTGACGTCGGCGCTGGGAACTTTGGGCAGCGGCGCTTTTCAGGGCTTGGATCCCACCCAGATGCTGGGCGGAATCACCAACGCCTTTCAGTCGACCGGCGGGCCTCTGCAGCAGGCGCTCGGGTCGCTCGGCGGGATATGGCAAGGCGTTTCGAGCGGCGCTGCCGTCGACAAGACCACCGCCGCGATCGCCAACGGCAAGCAGGTCGCAGCGCAAGCCGATGCGCTGCGCAGCAGCTTGACCACCGCGACGGCCGACGTCGCGCAGGCGCGATCGCGGCTGATCGAGATCATCAGCGAATTTGAATCCACCTTGGCCGCAATCGGACCCAACATCGTTTTCCCTTGGGGGTGGGCGGCCGCTATTGCCGCGGCCAACCATGCGATTACGTCGACAGCCGAGGTGATGACCCAACTTCAGGCTTCGTTGAGCGCCGAGGCCGCCAAGGTGACCGCCGTCGGAGCGCCGGTCACCGTGACGGCTGCCCCGCAAGTCGCTGCGGCCGGATCCGCCGGGACAGCCGCAGCGGGAACGGCGGCCGCGGCCGGCTCGGCCGGTAGCGGGACCAGCGGACTGGCGTCGTCATTGATGTCTGCAGCCCCGCAGGCGCTATCGTACGGGGCCAGCTCGCTGAGCCAGGGTCTGCAATCGGTGATGCAGGCGGGCAACGCGGCACGCGGCCCGGGGAGTCTGGCTACCGCTCCGCTGACTGACGCCGCGGCCACCGCGATACATGGAAGCGCCAGGGGCGCAGCGGGCGCCGCCGGTCATGTAGCGGGAGGCGCCGGCGGCGCGGCCACTGCGGCGGCGCGGTCGATCCCCACATCGGCGATGGTGCAGCCACCCAGCGGTACCGCTGCTGTCGAGACAGCAGGAGCGCGGCCCGCGTCGGCAGTGGGGGCGCCCGGCGCGGGCGTGATGGGCGGCGGCAACCCGATGGCGCCCGGTGGGGCGCGACTCGGTGCTGGGAGCAGCCATACCTCACCGTCGTTTTTGCACACCACGGACCAAGGCGGCGAGATCGTCGGGGACCTGGGAACCGCCGCGCCCGCCGTTATCGGACAATCCGACCCCAATGAGCCACCCGACGTGGCATTGCGAATCTAGGGGCCGCGGCCGTCGAACTGTCGAAACTGCCGATGCACTGGGGAGGAGAACGAAGTGAGTGATAATGCAACCCTGTCGATTCGGCCCTCGGAGGTGGCCGAAGTTAGCAGCCAACTCGCGACGCTGGCTGATCGGATCGAGCGGGTGATCGCCGACGAGACGGCCAACCTGACCGTGACCGCATCGGGTCGCGACGAGGTATCCGAGCGTGTCGCAGCCACTCTCAACGATGTATACCGGTCGTTTGCGGCCGCCGCCGGCCAGGGTGCCGGCCAGTTGCACGACGTAGGTGCGACCCTACGCGCGCAGTCGGGCAGCATCGCGACCTTCGATGGGGACGCGATCACCTAGCCGACTTCGCCCGGGGGAATTGGACGCGCTATTCGGGAAAGGGAGGTCCGGGCGTGGGTTTCACGGATGTGGTGTGGCAATCGCGCAGCACAGAGCAGCTTGCCCGCGACCTCACCGACGGCCCAGGACCGGCTCCGGTGGGCGAAGCCGGCGCCTCATGGGAGCGGGTGGCCAGAGAACTCGCCGGTGTGTCAACCGATTTCGACAAGCTGGTCGACCGGCTGCGTGACGCGTGGACCAGCCAGGCCTCTACCGCGGCGGTAGGGCGCCTAGAGGAATTCGGACGGTGGCTGCAAGCACTGGCCCTCAGCGCCGCCACCAACGGCCAGCGCGCCGAAAAAGCCGCCATGGCCACCACCGAAGCTTGGCTGGCGATGCCCAGCGTCCCCGAAGCGCTACAGGCCAAAGCCACGCACGACATGATGGCCTCATTGGCCGCCTACAGCGGTGCGGTACTCACCGGTCGGTTCGCCGAACTCGACGAGGCGGCGACCACAAGCCACGCCGACGCCGCCGCAGTGATGGCTCACTACGAAGACGCGGTCTCGGATCTGGCCCAACCGTGGGATCAGGCCTCCCCGCCGCAGGTCTCGCGCAACGGCCCGGCACCGGCCGAGCACGCCCAGGATCGGTCGTCCGGGGCCGGCGGGCGTGGTTCGCCAACCACCGTTTCGGCCCCGCCGCTGGCGCCGATGCTGGCCACCGGCATCGCGCCGACCGCCCAGCCAAAGCCTCTACACCAAAACGGGTTTGCTGCAACGGGCGCCGCCGGCACCGGAGGCACCGCGGCAGGCGCCGGCTATGGGCCCATGGCCGCACTCGGAAGAGCCGACCAGAATCGCGAGTACGAGTCGAGTCAGGCGGGCGAGCCACTCGACGGCGCCGGCGAACCCGGTGCGGGCCTGGGCTACTCGGAGCAGCCCTGGTGGCAGGCCGGCGCATCGAACGAGTCGCAGTTGGCCTCCAGCGTCAGCTGGGTGCCCGATACCTCGGTGTTCGACCAACTGGCGGTCCCAGAGGGACCACCACCTGACACGGTGGCCGACGAGCCGGTGACAGCGCGCATGTTCGATGGCGGCGCGTCCACCCCCGTGATTGGCGTTGACCGAGAGCTACGCCTGTGATCGCCTCGCTGCGCGCGCATCTGGAACTCAGCGATGACGAGCTGATGGTGCTGGCCTCGCGTGCGGGCGTTCAGACGTTGCCCGTAGTGCTCGGTGTGCGGCCTCGCCACGGCACCGCATCCGAGTTGGCAGCGGCGACGCAGGCCGCTACCGCCGCACTCATTGACCGGGAACTACTTTTCGATGATGCGGTGGCGGACGAATTGGTCGGCCCGCTGTGGGCGCTGGAACGGCCCGATCGGGAGCTGGCGATGCGCTTGGTCACCCCGGAGGGCACCGCGCGCGTGACAGTGGTGCGTCGGGGGAAGCTGTGGGCATGGGCGCGGCGCGTGGGCAACGTCGTCGCCTTGCATCTGGGTACGGGCAGGCCGGTGCTGACCGAGGCGATCAAGCCACTGCTGCACCACTTGCCCGCCGCTCCCCCAGCCGACGTCGCCGCGTTCGGCGCTCCGCTGCACGCGGTCAGCGACGCCCTGACCGGCACCCATGACCCGGCCCGGTTGGCCGACCAACTGGCCGCGATAGGCGCGCCGGCGCGCACCGCGATGATGTTCGGCTCCGCACTGGGTTCGCGGCTCGCCTTCGCCGAGATCGTCTGTTACGCACTGAGCTTTGAGGCGGACCGGCTGCTGCGCGGTCCTGCCCCCGTTGGCGTCTTCTGCACCAGGCGTGGCCGCATAGTGGCCGCACCCAGTGTCTCACCAAGTGGCCAGTTGTGGACCACGCTCAAGGGTGGTTCCGACAACGCAATCAAGCAGGCGCTCAGCCAGCTTGTCGAAATTTCGGCTGAGAGGTGGGAGGAGGACTGACAGCAGCAGACAAGCGCCGCAGCATTGCCGCAAGACAGGACAGACATCTCAGAGATCTCAGGAGAGAGCTATGACCACCAGCCTTACGCCGCAGGAGGCCGAGGCCAAGATCGCCCAAGTCGACCAGGCGATGCAGAATGCCAGGGCCTTGGCCAACAACATCCTCGACCGCACCCAAACCATGACCGCCAGTTCCTGGCTGGGTCACAAGGCACAGAGTTTCGGCAACACCATGCAAAACCACCACGAGGACTTCACCGCGGTGATCAACGCCTTGAACCAGGTCGCCGAAACGGGCAAGACCAACATGCGCACCTTCGCCAACCTCGACGCCGAGTAGCAAGCTCTAAACGAAAGGACTTGAGCATGGACACGATTCGCTACGACTACGGCTCCAACTACGACCACTTGGACGCCATTCAATCCAACCTCAACGACGCGCAAGCGTTGCGCGAAGAAGTAGAGAAGGTCTTCAGCGTGCTGTCCACGGTGTATGAAGGCCAAGCCGCCGACGCGCTGCAACAAAAGCATCAGCAGGTTTCGGCGCTGATGGACAACGTGATCAACGACATCACCGCAACCCGCGCTGGCGGTGCCCAGCAGCAGGAAGACACGCGGGCGCTCGACGCGCACCTGGCCGGCAACTTCTGAGCAATCGGCCCACCCGATGTGCCGGGCCCCGTGCAACGCGCGGGCCCGGCACACCCGCGGTGAAATGTCGGAGGGGCAGCGACGGTTCGCTTTTGACGGTTGGGTTTACTTGGCGGGGATGATGGTCCCGCCGTTCATGCCGGTGTCGAACTGGTATTCCCATTGGCCCACATCGATTCCGTACCGGGAATACAGCTGTTTGGTTATCTCCGCTTGCGCACTGAGGTTGCTGACCTGGATGGTCGGGTTGCCGTTGTCGTCGTGGCGGTATGGCGCGAAGGCTGGATCGTTGACGATCGACGGATCCTTCGTCACGAGACCATTGACGATGCTTTGCACGGTGGTGTTGGTGTCGAGTTGATTGGCGGCGTGCTCATTAGGGATGGCATTGCTCGGGTTTTGCACTGCGTTTTGATTGATGATCCCGATGACGTCAGGCTTGATTCCGGGACCGGCGACGTCGATCAGGCTCTTGATCACCGGCCCCGCTTCGGGGATGTAATTCAGCACTGCGCCGGCGGCTTTGTACGCCGAGTCGTAGCTGGCACCGTTGACGGCGGCTTGCCACTGAGCCTTGTAGACATCGCCCTGGTTGAGGGCGGTTTCGGCCGACTGGGTGCCGACTTCTAGTGCGTGCTGCATCTGGCCTGCGGTCTGAGCGTAGGTGTAGGGTGCGTGGCCGCTGCCGTATGCGGTCGCCAGAGCGTTTTCCTGCCCGAAGGTGGCGATGGCGGCATTCACCCCGGCGGTGGGGTTGGTGGCCAGCACCGAGTACATGTTGGCCAGCTGACTGGAGTTGGCGAAATGGCTGACGCCCGGTATCGACTCGGAACCGGCGAATGTGCTGTAGTACGGGGCCAGGTCGCTGGCCAGGTTGACGATCAAGTCCGGGTTCCGCTGCCCGACAGCGGTTCCGGGATCGCCGGACAGATGCAGCAGTTCGTTGGAGTGGTTCGACATGTACTGGGCCACGGTTTGGGCGATCTGGCCGGACTCTGCCGCGCGCACTTCCGATGGGCGGTCGCCGGGGACGGCCACCGCGTCCTGGGAGCTGATATTGAACAGCTGCGAGACCGTCTTACCGTGATCGCTCCATTGATGGTTGAACACGTCCGACAACAGGGTCTGACCGTTGGACCCGGTCAGCTCCGCGGAAACAGCCGCTTTGTCATCGGCGACGGCGGCAAACATTTGTTCGGTCATCGGCGCGTTGGGCTCTTGGCCGCGCCCGTCGACGAAATACAAGGCTTGCTTGTCATTTTCGGCGGCGACCTGACCGCGCAGATACTGTTGCGCCGCGTTGAGGACGCCCTTGTCCAGACCGCTCCCGTGTTTGAGTCCGGGGCTGGCCATGGCCGCAATGGCCGCGTTGGCTTGGTTCGCCCCGACGCCGTTGAGGTTGATGGTGTTATAGCCGTAACCACCAACGAGGGAGAATCCTTCGGTCATCAAGTCGCCACGGTTGAGTGCGTCGTACATCTGATGCGGCAGCAGATTCGTAGCACCGTGGGCGGGGATCGTGCTGTCGCCGGTGACGCTGGCGCTGACGCTGTTGGTGGACAGCAGTTGCAGCGCGTTAGCGACGCCTTGTCGCGCCTCGGCCGGCATCTCGTTGAGGATGGTCTCGATCTGTTGCGGCGACTTGCCGTCCAAGGAGCGGGCCAGCGCGTTGATGTATTGCATCTGCGAGGCCGGGATGTCCACTGTGGCACCGGATTGCAGCGCGGTCAGTTGCGCCGGAGTGAGAAGTCCCGCTGCGGTGAGCCGCTGAATCTCGTCGGCGCTGAGATGCCTGGGATCGTTGAGCAGCTGGTTACCGTCGCTTGCGCCTTGGTCGTTACCGAGGGTGGCGGGCTGGATGAACGCCACCTGCAGATCCAGGCGCGCGGCGTTGAGCGCGTCTTTGACTTGGGTGTCGGCCTCTTCGGTGGCGTCGGCGGCGCTGGTGATCTGGATCTGCCACTGTTCCTGAGCGGCCAGGTCGGCACTGGTGGTGAGGTCGGCTTTGGAGACCACCAAGTTCTCCGAGACGGTGAAGCCGGCCTGTTGAGCGCCCGCGATCGCGTTGCGCGCCCGCTGCAATGGCGCATCGATCTGGTGGAAGCCGTCGGTCGCGATCTTCGCGACCCGATCGAGATGATCGACCACGCGGGCGGCGGCTTGTCGATCGGATTCCGCACGGGTCATCGCGGCGTCCGCGGCCACCCCCTGCCAGTGGCCGCCGTTGACATTGGCGACCGCGGATTTGTATCGGTCGAACAGGCTGTCGATCTTTGTGCCCATCGCCGTCCAGGCTTCGCCAATCGCGGTCAGCGTCGCCGGATTCCACGCCTCGATCTGGGTTTTGGTCAGGCTCACTTGGCCACCGCGGGAACACTCCAGTCACCGGTGGCATTGGTGTAGGTGGTCATCACGGTGTTCTCGCTGACGTTGCTGTTGTCCGCCTTGCGATATTGATTGGCCACGTCGACCATGATCTTCCCGGTCTCCGACAGTCGCTGCTTGACGGCGCCGACGAGGACGGAATCGATCAGGTCGTGAGCGATGCTGGAGGCTTCGGTGACCGCGGGTTCCATGCCCCCCGGTACCGACAGGTACGGGCCCGCTGCGGGCCCCGTGCGCAAAGCCCCGGCCTCGTTGGCCAGTCCCTGCAATACCGGCCCGAGTCCGGCCAGTCGATCCAGGTCGACGAGCAGCGTCATCGCACTCCCCCATTTAGCCCTGTGACGCGCGCAGATTACTCGCGGTCAACGATTTGAGTGACCCCGTTACTGCCGGTTAATTCTATGCCGGGTCCGGCCGGCCGGACGCGCGCCGCTGCATTGTTCGCCGAGAATTCGAATTGCCGCAGGGCGGCGTTGTCCGCGGACAGCTGCTCCGGTTATATGTTGCAGCACAAAAGGGTTCGAACACGTGTCGCGAAGCACGGTCCGCGGCCGCCGCCGGACACGCCTGGTGCACTAGGGGCGGGATCGGTGCACCCGCGGGAAGGTCTGCGCCACCGCACCGGCCAACTGCAGGTAGGCCTCGAACGTGGCGGGTTTGAGCAACTCGACGTCGATGTCGGCGCCCTCGGCCAAATGCGGGTCGAACGGGATCAGGTGGATGGATCGACACCGGGATGCGAAGTGCTCGTAGACCTTGTCGAGCTTCAGAGCGGCTGATCCCGGTCGTGATGCGGAGAGCACTACGTGCGCGTCGCGCACCAGCGCCGAATGCCCGTGTTGCATCAACCAATCGAGCGTCGCCGAGGCGCTGCGGGCGGCGTCGATGGCCGGCGAACTGACCAGCACGATGCAGTGGGCCAGGTCCAGTACGCCTGCCATCGCCGAATGCATGATGCCGGTGCCGCAGTCGGTGAGGATGATGTTGTAGTAGTTGCGCAGGATGTCGATGGTGTGCCGGTAGTCGGCTTCGCCGAACACCTCCGACACCGCAGGTTCTTGCTCGCTGGCCAGCACCTCGAGTCGGCTGCCCGCCATTCGGGTATGACCCCTGACGTCGGCGTAGCGAGTTATGTTGGGATCGTTCAGCAGATCGCGCACCGAGGAGTTGGTCGAGGCGTCGCGGACCCGCTCGGCCAGAGTGCCGCGGTCGGGGTTGGCGTCGACGGCGATGACACGGTCCTGGCGCATCAGCGCCAGCGCCGATCCGAGCCCCAGCGTGGTGGTGGTTTTGCCGACGCCGCCCTTGATCGATAGCACCGCGATGCGGCAGTCGCCAATGATGGGCTGGCGGATCAAGGCCAACAGATCTTGACGTTCGCGCTCTTTGCGGGACTGGCCGGGGTTGATGCGTCCGCCGGTGGCCCGGTGCACCAGTCGACGCCAGCCAGATTGCGGCGCGCTGCGATCACGGTTGACGATCTCGGCCTCGTCCAGTGGTACCGGCATCCGGGCGGCCTGCGGCATGGCGGCCTGGCCTGGCGCGGGGTGGTGCGGTGCAACGGCGTGGTCTTCGGGGGCTGACCAGCCCGGTGGGGCTGACCAGCCCGGTGGGGGTGGCCAGCCGGGGGGCAGCAGAGGTGGCGGCGGCGGCAACGGCGGCAGCGGCCAAGACGGCGGAGGCAGGGGCGGCCCGGCACGCCAATCCTCTTGTTGCGGTGGCGGTTCGCCGTACCTTTCCGGTGTTGTTCTGTTAACCGGCTGTTCCCCGAATGGAGGTGTTGGGGCCGCCTGGTGTTGCCTGAATCGCTGGCCTGTGTCCCTCGGCGTGATCATCGACGCGTTGGCCAGCTGCCAGGGCGGCAACGGGAGGCGAGGCTGCGCTGACGTGGCGACACCGGACTGCGGCCGGTGCTGCGCGGCGCTCGGCGAATCACCTGTGCCGCGTCCAGCGATTTCGTCGGGCTCACCGATCGATGGATCCTCGTGCGGCAGCATCGTTTTGTCCCCCCGCGATCCGGCGCTCAGTTCGGTTCCGATGGTACGTGCCGTGTCGGGCGCGTGCTCGTGTCGGTCAGCGGGAGCGTCGTCGGGCGGCAGCCAGTGCCGCGGCGGCACCCATCACCGCCAGGCTGGCCGCGGTGACACCGAACACGACGGTACGCGCGTGCTCCTTGCGCGAATCCGGTTGAGCGCCACGACCGATCGATGCAGCGCGCTCAGATCCGGTTCCGGTTTGCCAGGGTGGCAGCTGATAGGTCAGCGCGGCCACCGGGTCGACCACCCCGTACCCGGTGGCGGGGTTGGGTCCGTCGCCCGGCGTGTGCGCGGTGCGCTTGACCAATTCCATTACCTGCTGGGCTGTCAATTGCGGGAAGCGTGATCTGATCAGCGCGACGACACCCGACACAAGCGGAGCGGCGAAGCTTGTGCCGTTCAGCGGCATCAGGCCGCGTTGGCCCAGTTCGGCATCGACAAGGCCCGGGCCGTTGGCGTCTAATGAGGTGATGTTCTCCCCGGGTGCGGCGACGGCCAGCCAGGGGCCGTGCAGGCTGAAATCGGCCGGCAACGCCGAGGTGGTCACCGCGCCGACGGCCAGTACGTAGTCGCTGAACCAGGCCGGCGTGGCAATGGTTTGTACCGTGTCCCAGCCCTGCGTCATCGGCTGGTTCGGGTCGTTCTGCGAATTCTGGCTGGCGCAACGGCTCTGAGCGGAGACGTTGCCGGCCGCGGCCACCACCACCACGTTGCGGTCGAATGCGTAGCGAACCGCGCGACCCAGTCCGGCATCATCTAATCCGGTGCCGACGGCCGCGCAGGCGGCTTCGGAAATGTTGATAACGGTGGCGCCCAGATCGACCGCTCGGGTGACGGCCAGCGCAAGTGTCGCGGTGTCGCCGTAGCCCGTCGACGTGGCATTGGGATCGTTCGCGTTGTTGGCGCCGCCGACCGGCCCATAAACGCTGCTGTTCTGGCGGATCGACAGGATCGCAGCGTCGGGGGCCACACCCGCAAAGCTGTCGTCGCTGTCGGGGGCGGCGGCGATCAGTCCGGCGACCAAGGTGCCGTGCGCGTCGCAGTCGGCCAACCCGTCGGTGGTGGAGACGTAGTCGCCCCCACCTTCGAGCGCGTGCAGCCGCGGGTGGCGGTTCACCCCGGTGTCGATGACCGCCACCTTCTGACCCGCCCCGCGCGAGAATCGCCACGCCGAGCGGTAGTTGAGCATTGCGTCGGCACTGGTCTGCTTGCGGAAGTCGGTGCCCGCCAACACCCCGGTGGGCACGCCGCAGAGTGCTTTGAGCTCGCTCGGCTGCGGCGGAAGCGGTGGCCCCGCCGGTGGTGGGCCGGGCTCCACCACCGGGGGCCTGACGGCGCTGGCCGGCGCGGGGACACCGATGCCGGCGCCCGCGACCAGGACGGCGGCGCACATCCGCGCCGCGGCGCGACGGGAGCTGCCACTCACCAGTGCAGCCTGCCGTAGATGCCCATCACCCACAGCCCCACAGGTATCAGTGCACCCGTGGCGGCGTAGTCCAGGTAGGGCGCTGCAACCGAACACCATTGCCGCACACGGCTCTGTGGCGCCAACGCGCCGGCCAGGGTCGCCGCCGCGGCCAAGACGGCGAGTACGCCAATTCCGGTCAGCCGTAGCGGGAAATCCCCGGCCTGAGTCTGCACGCACACGGCCAACGTCAGTGCCACGGCGGGCGCCGCCAGCGCGGCCCGCTCAGCGAGCGTGCCAACCCGCCGGCTGCGCAGCGCCAGCACCGTCGCGCAGACCAGCGCGAAGGCCAACGCCGCCCATCCGGGGTCGGTGCGCTGCAGCACCGCGCAGCTCGTCGCGACGACGGCCGCCAGACCCGCCAGCAGGCCCGCCCGAGTCAGCGCCACCGCGTGGACCCGGGCCCACACCTGCTCAGCCCCGGGCATATCGCTGCCGGGCTCGTTGCCCTCAGCCGAATCCGTTGGTGTCGGCGTGAATCCCGGCATCGTGGCCCCGGGTCGCCGCTTGCGGCGTGCCTTGACCGGCGGTGCGGGGACGCGCGATAGCCGCGAGAAGACGGTGGGAACGGCCAGTGCAGCCACCGTCGCTATGGTGGCTGCCGGCACCGCCAGCAGCGCCACGGGTACGGCCAGACCCCGACCGAGAAAAGCAAGGCCCGAGAAGCCCAATATCACCTCCGCACCCAAATAGGCCCAGTGCGCGGCGCCGATGATCCGCTGGCAGAGTACGGCGAGGCCCAGCAGGATCGCGCTTGCCGCAGCCACGGCGTAGGGTCCGTGCGGTGCTGCCAGGTTCCAGCCCAGCGCGGCTCCCAGCGCAATGGGCGGCCAGGCGGTCGCGGCGGCGATGGGGCTCAAGCGCGGGGTGCGGCTCGCGACCGTCGCAACGGCGATCAGGCTGAGCGCGGTCAGCGCAGCGCCGGCGACCACGGCGCGGCGGTATGTCGCGGGCGACCCCTCCAACAAGAGGAAAAGCCACGCCGCGGCAGACAGCCACAGTCCTACGAAGCCCATCGTTTGGGCCGTACCGGAAGTCCAAGCCGGGTGCAGCGTCCGGTTCAGCCGGGCGGCGGCATCGACGACGTCGTCGTACAGCGTCGGTGGTGAGAGTGCGCGCTGTTCGCAGAGGCGCAACAACTCGTTGTCGGCGATGCCGATGGCCCGCAGCGTCTGGTCGGGGGGCAGCGGCTCCCCGCCCAGTCGGGTCAGCACCCAAAAGCTGCGACGTTCGTCGCGGGCGGCGGGATCCTCGACGTCACGGGTCTGGCGGGAGTGGATCAGCGTCACCAGCTCGGGCAACAAGGCCGCCACCGGAATGTCCGCCGGCAGGGCGACATCGAGCTGGGTCAGCGTGCCGAGCACCGAAACCCGGATCCGTGCGGGTCGGGCCGCGACGACCGGACGCAGCTCGCTCACCCCGGTCATCGGTCAGGCATCCTGGACAACTGGATCACGCCCTCTTTCATGGTGCGCGAGATCAGCATTCCCCGCCCGGGCGGCATCGGGCTGGCCTTGTAGCCACCGAACAGCGGACCTTCCTCTTTGCTACCGCTCATCACCAGCGCGTTGCAGGACAAGTCCTTGAGGCGACCGACGAACGGGTCCATCAGCGCGCGGGCGGCACCTCCGGTGCGTCGGGTGACCGCAACGCGCAAACCGATATCGCGTGCCTGGGGCAGGTATTCGAGCAGCGGGCCGAGCGGATGGCTCAGGGCGTTGCCACCCAGCAGGTCGTAGTCGTCGACCAGTACGAACAATTCCGGTCCGGACCACCACGACCGATCCTTGAGTTGCTGCTGGGTGATGTCGGCGGGCGGGAGTCGGTCTTTGAGGGCACCGGCCAGTGCGGTCATCAGTTCGGTGCACGACTGCGGGGCGCTGGCGTAGCCGCCAAGGTATGCGTCGTCGACGACGCCCAGGAGCGAGCGACGGAAATCGACGACGATGATCTTGGCTTGGTCGGGCGTGGCGTTCTCCATCACGCCGGCGGCGATGTTGCGCAACAGACCCGTCTTGCCGCACTCGGAGTCGGCCAAGGCCACCAGGTGCGGCTGTGCGTCGAAATCGACGACGACCGGGGCGAGTTCCTCCTCGTCGATGCCGATCGCGATGCGGGAGTGGCTCAACAGCCCGGCCTCGGCCGCCGCCGCGACGACCTTCCCGCGCTCGACGTTGTGCGGCAACATCCGGACTGGCGGCGCCTGCCGGCGGCCATAATGGGCGCGCATCGCCGCTACGGCGCCGGCCACCCCGGCCGGCAGATCCTCGACGGTGTTTGCCGAGTCCAGCCGCGGCAGGGCTATCAGGATGTGCAGGCCCTGGGGGTTGATGCCCCGGCCGGGCCGGCCGACCGGAACCAATTCGGCCGACCGGCGGCCCACCTCGCTATCGATCGGATCACCCAGCCGCAGCTCGATGCGGGTGCCGAGCATGTCCTTGACGGCGGGGCGGATCTCCATCCAACGTGACGCCGAGATCGCCAGGTGCACACCGTAAGACAGGCCCTGGATTGCTATCGACTGCAGCACGGGCTCGAGGGCCTCGAAATCGCTTTTGATCGATGCCCAGCCGTCAACGACAAGCACGACATCGCCGAAGCTGTCATGCGCCAAGGGGTCGTCGCCGCATGCTTCGGCAGAAAGCGCGGCCAATTGTGCCTTGCGAGTTCGGAATTCGCGCATGGATTCGATGCCCAGGTCACGAAAACGAAGTTCCCGGGCACGAAGCACGCCCGCCACTTCAGCGACGGTGCGCCGGATCGCGTCGGAGTCCATACGTGCGGCCACCCCGCCGACGTGCGGCATGCCCGCCAGCCCGGCCAGGGTGCCTCCGCCGAAGTCCAGGCAGTAAAACTGCAACTGCTCCGGGGTGTGCGTAGCCGCGGCCGCCATGATCAGGGTGCGCAGCGCCGTGGATTTACCCGACTGCGGGCCGCCGACCACGGCCACGTTGCCTTGCGCGCCGGACAGATCGACCATCAAGACGTCACGGCGCTGGTCGTAGGGCCGGTCCACGACCCCGATCGGCATGCGAAGCTGGCCGGTCAGGTTCTGCGCGGCACGCCAGTCGGAGTCGGTGAGCAACTCGTTGACCGCGGGGCTGTCGGCGAGCGGCGGGAGCCACACTTCATGGGCGGGGCGCCCGTGTCCGCGTAGCCGGCCGACCACCACGTCGAGGACGGTGGTTTTCTTCGGACCCGACGCTGCGGGGGTTTCCGCTGCCGGTTCCGCTGGGATCGGGGCGGGCGCAGGCGCCGCTTCGGCGGCCGGCACGGGCACGGCAGTGAACAGTTTGGGCGCCAGTGCCCCCAACGCGGAGGTGCGACCCGTGCGCGCGGACACCCTGGGTTTGACGTATTCGCCGGAGACGTAGCTGGTATTGAACCGGACCGGCTCGTCGACGTCACACTTGAGGAACGCCGAGCCGGGCACGCTGGGCAGGTGGTACGCGTCGGGCACTCCCAGTACGCTGCGTGACTCGCCCGACGTGAAGGTTTTCAGCGCGATGCGGTAGGACAGATGCGAGTCCAGGCCGCGCAGCTTGCCTTCTTCGAGACGCTGGGAGGCCAGCAGCAGGTGCATGTGCAGGGATCTGCCCAGCCGCCCGATCATCACGAACAGCTCGGCGAAATCCGGCTTCTGGGAGAGCAGCTCGGAAAACTCGTCGACCACGATGAACAGCGCCGGCAGCGGCGGCAGGTCGGCGCCGCCGGCGCGGGCTCGTTCGTATTCGGTGACGTTGGGCAGGTTGCCGGCGGCGCGCAGCACTTCTTGACGCCTGTTCACCTCGCCCGCCAGCGCGTCACGCATCCGGTCCACCAGCGTCAGTTCGTCTTCGAGGTTGGTGATGATCGCGGCGATGTGGGCCAGACCTTCGAGTCCAAGGAATGTGGCGCCGCCCTTGAAGTCGACGAGCACCAGGTTCAGCGCGTCCGGCGAATGTGTGGTGACCATCGACAACACCAGTGTGCGCAGCAATTCGGATTTACCCGATCCGGTGGCGCCGATGCACAGTCCGTGCGGGCCCATCCCTCCCTCGGCGGACTCCTTGATGTCAAGTTCGACGGGCTGCCCTGTGGGGGTGGTGCCGATAGGCACCCGCAGTCGCTCGCGCGGTGATCGAGGACGCCATACCTGTTCCGGCACAATGTCTGCCGCGTCGGCGATACGGAGCAGCGCCATCAACCCAGGGTCTGTCACGCCCGTGGCGGCATGGAGATTGATGATGTGGGCGGCGCTGGCCGGGCGGTAGCGGCCGATGCGTCGCGCTGTGGTCTCCGCCTCTGCGGTGGTGAGCGAGTCGGGGGTCGCGAACCGTTCGGTGCCACTTGCGGTGTGCGCGGCGACGTCTTCGCCATCGACGACCAGTTGAAGGTTGCGTCGAGCCGCGACGCCCTGGCGGGGACCGTTGAGATCGAGCACCGTCACGCTGTCCATGCCGGCGTCAGTGACCAGCCGCTCCTCACCGCTGACGTATCCGTCGTCGAGGACGACGACTAATTGTTTGGTTCCCTCGGTCGGCGGTGCGGTGCGGCTGAAGCGGCCACGCTCGGCGAAATCGGAAGCGAGCAGGGTTTCCAGTTGCGCCAGGGCAGGGACCAGCAGCCGGACCGATCCCATGCCATCGCGGGAATTGGGGTGCTGGGCGTGCGGCAGCCACTTGAGCCAGCCCCAGTGCTCGCCGTCGGGGTCAGCGGTCACCATGGCGACTTGCACGTGATCCGGTCCGTGGAACGTGCACAGCTCGAGCAGCATTGAGCGCACCAATTGGCGGACCATGTTGCGCTGGCCCTCGAAGGTGATGGCCGGGAAGGCCCTCAGCGACACCGCAGTCGGCAATGCGTGCACCACCGCGTGGGTCTTGACGAATCGGCGCAGCGCCACGGTGGCGACCGGTTCGAGATCTTCGGGCGGACCGGTCTCGGGCGCCAGCATGCGGGTAGCCAGTCGATGGGTGCCGATGCCCAGCCGGACATGGCAGTAGTCGGCATCGGCCGGCCGACGCTCCCACATCCGCCTGGTGCCAACCACATCGGCCAATGCGCGTGGGTCGGGATGGCTCCACTCCAGCGCGAGGCGCTGGGACTCGCCGGTGTTGTCGACCTGTTCCCGCAGGTTGGCCAGATAGCTGAAGTAGTCCTTACGTTCCTCGTTGAGTTCGGCGGCCGCCTTTCCGGTGCGGCCGCCGCCGCCCAGAAACATGCCGGCCACCGACATGACCATCATCATCGGGAAAATCAGGAACATCGGGTTGCGCGACAGGTCGCGACCCCCGACGGTGACCATCAGCGCGATCATGCCGACCACGGCGACCACCATCATCAGCGGCATCAGGCGCAACACCAGGTTGCCGGGCAGGACCCGCGGGACCTCGGGTGGTGCCTCCATGTTCAATTCCCCGCCGGGCATCGGCGGCGGCACCACCCGCGCTCGGCGAACAAAACCCTGAGTGCTCACAAACCCCCCGACAGTTCCCCAACCCGGCACCGGGACGGCGGCCGGTCTTGGTAGGTATTGTCAGCGTCAACCCGCCCCAATTCCCAGGAGGCCGACGGGGTTTGACTCTACCGCCATTGCTGTCTGACCTCGATCCGGATAGCCAGTCCGAACCCGAGCTGAGCCGGCTGACGTTGCTGGTAGCGACTATCAGTCTCGACGTCGGGCTGCCCGCCCATGTCCCCATCGCCGCCTTCATCGACGACGTGATCGACATCGCCAACGAGCAGCTCGCTGCCCGCGCGCCGGCCGTCGAGGTGCGGTTCGACACCGCGGACGGCTGGACGCTGGCGCCGCTGGGTCGCGAACCGATCGATCCGCAGCGCTCGCTCGACCAGGCGGGGGTCTATGACGGCGACCTTTTGATGCTCGCTGAGACGAAGCGACCGGTGGCCACGCTGCTGTTCGATGACGTCGACGAAACGGCCACCAAAAATTCACCGGCGCTACATCTTTGGACGACCGGCGATATGGAGGCGCGCCACTGGTTTGGCGTCGCCCTAACGGCCGCCCTGACGCTGGCCGCTCTGGTATCGGGCTGGACCGATCAGCGGTGGGTGCCGGTCGCGGCGTTGGGTCTGGGAGCGGCGGCCATGATGTTCGCTTGCGTGCTCGGCGTGCGCGCGGCTACGTCGCAGCTGTCCGGGTGGGTCGCCGCGGTGGCGTTGCCGCTGCTGTTCGCTGGGGCGTTGTACGTGGTGCCGGGCGGGTTTGGCGCCACTTCCCTACCGATGGCTTGCGCGCTCAGCGCGCTGGGGTCTGTTGTGGTGTTGCTGGTTTCCGCGACAGGACGCGTGCTGCACACCGCGGTGATCACCGCGGCCGCATTGGCGGGCACCGCTGCGTGCGCCTGGCTGCTGTGGCAGCCGCCGGTGCACACGGTGGGCGCGGTGCTGACCACGGTGTCGGTCGTCGTCGTCTACTTGGCGCCGCGGACAGCGATCCTGGTTTCGCGGCTACCGATTCCGCGGGTGCCTACCGCCGGCGAGCCGCTCGACGACATCGAAACCCAGGGAGCGCCCACCGTGGAGGGTGTGGACGCGGTCGGCAAGCAGGTGATTCCCACCGAGGCCGACATGCTCGCCCGAGTCGGCCGGGCCAGCCAGTACCTCACGGGGATCCTGATCGCGGCCGCGCTGACGGCGGTCGTCGGCTGCTATCTGACCCTCGATGCGGGTAGCGAAACCTTCAGGCAGGAAACCATTTTCGCGATCCTGGTGGCCGCGGTGTTATGCCTGCGTGGGCGCGGGCACCACAACGCGGTGCAGTCGGCAACGCTCGTCGGCGCTGGGCTAATGATTGCCATCGCAGTCATCGTCAAATCCGCGGTCGACCTGCCCGGCCAACAGTCGGTCGCCACTGTCGCGCTGATCGCGCTGATGGCCCTGGCCGGATTTTGCGGACTGGTCGCCCCGCGGTTGGAGTTCTCCCCCGTATTGCGTCGCCAGGTCGAGATCCTGGAATACCTGGCCGTGGGGTCGCTGTTTCCACTGCTGTTCTGGATTATTCGGTTGTACGCGTTCTTTCGGGAGCTGCGGGTCTGACTGGCCGCAAAGTCAGGTGACAGGCCCGCTGCCCCAAAGCGCACACGGTCGCCGGTGGCTGTCAGCGGCCCGGCGGCTGGACCTTCACGCTGTGAGGGTCAGCCGCTACGCCGTCATGTGCGATCAAGGCCGCCTCCTGCGACAGCTCAGGACCCGACGGCAGCAGCGACAGGGCCGGCCAGGGTGCGAGTTGAGGCGCATCGGCCGGTTGATCGGGCGCCTTCACACCGGTCACGCCGAGCGCCTCTGCGGACTGAGCGTCTTTGATGTGATACCGCACTCCGGTGTCGGAGATGTAGTAGAGCTGGCCAACCCGGTGGCTGTCGGGCTCACCGCCCGTCGCCTGCACATACTCCCCGCTGCCCGGCGGCAAATAGACGTCGCCGGCATGGGCGCCGTCGTTACCAGCGCCGGCCAACGTTACGCTCTGAGCGCCGTCGGGCATAGGCAACCGGTGCCCGACCAATAACCTAATTGCCGCCAGCGCAGCGGTATTGGGTCGTTGCCAGGCCATGCAGACCACCCGATCCGGGTCAACCGGCAGGATCTGCGGCGAAACCGAGGGGTAACGGTCGACCGGCAGCCGATGCACGACCGGTGCCGCCGCCACCACAGCAGGGGCGATCACCCGTGCGTCGCGCGTGGATACCTCGGCGGTGTCGGGTTCGCCGTAGCGAATGATGTCGGCGGTGGCGGCCGAGACGGGCTGCACTCCTTCACGCAGCACGACATAGCGTTGTTCGCCGCGGGAGTCGACGGTCTTGACAATGGAGCCGACCGGATATCCCGGCCCCAGCGCCGCGCTGGCCTCGCCGATCCCGTCGATGGCGACCGGGGCGATCGGTTCGACCATCGGGAACGCGTTGAGTAACCCGCGCGAGATCGGACGTGTCGGCGCGCCCTGCAGGTGAAGTCCATTGAGCACAGCAGGGTTTGACAGGTCGATCGGCGCGCGGACGCCGTCGTAGATGAGGTAGCTGGTGCCGCCGACGGCAGTCAGGATCGCCTGCGCGGGGTCAGCCGCGCGGACGTTGCCGCCGAGTACCGGGGAAACGGCCAACACCGTGGTGTCCACGGTGGCCGCGCCGGTCGGTTCAGTCACCGCGGGAGACTGCACGGTGTCGCAGACGGTCCACGATGAGGTGGTCATGTCGGCGCCGCCACGGATGCTGGTCGGCGCGCCGACGATGCCGACCATCGAGCCGCGGGGTAACACGTTGAGGAACTTGTCGTCGACTTCTTTCGGCTTGTCGTTCTTCCCCACGATCAGCCGCGCCGAGGCGAGATTGAGCACCGGGTGCAGCCGGCCGCCGATGCGGACGAACAGCGCACCGCTCGACTTGCTGAGCAAGATCGTTGCGTCGCCGAAGTTCGGCGCCGGTTTGAAGAAGGCGAGCACCGCGCACGCGCCGGTGACGAGTACCGCCGTGAACAGACCGACCAGAAGGGCGCGTATCTGGCCGCGCATCGGGTCGTGGATCATTCGCGAGTCGCCGCGGATCAGCGCGTGTTCAAGGCGCCGGATCAAAAATCGGTATCCGTTGACCTGCGCGCGCGTGGTAACTTGCGCTGGCATCGCCCCTCCCCCGTCACCGTCTGGCAGGCTGCCTTGCGACGGTACGGTATAGCACGATCAGGTTAAACATGGTGCGGCCGTTGCTTCTTCGCAGCGAACAGGAGGTCAACAGTGTCCTCTGGGAGGCAGCTCGCGTCGCAGACGATCACGGGAGCGTCGCCAGACTACGGCCCGCGCACCAGCGGGAGTGACGTGAGGGTGCAGCGCTGGTTACCGCTGAGTGAATTGCTCACGGCGGAGGTTTCGGTTGCCGCCGGCATGCTGACCGCGGCATGGCTGGACGTGTCGGGGTGGTGGGGCGCGGCCGCAGGTCTAGCGCTGGGCTGCGCAATCGTGGCGCCGGTGCGCGGCGACACGCTGCCCGCCCGGATCGCCCATCACGCCGGATACGTCGCCGACCGTGGCCTTCGCGCGCGCAAACCCGTGGTCGCCGATCCGTTCGACGTCCAGACCGGCGAAGACGAGCAGATCGGATTCCGCTGGGACGGTGCCACATTACTGTCGGTGCTGAAGATTGAGGACAACCCGCGGGAGATGACCGTCCTGGAACCGGGTATGACGGTGTCGGGCGAGATGGTGCCAGTGGGCTTGCTGGCCGACTGCCTGCGCCAGTCAGACATCACCGTGGCCGCTATCGACATCATCAGCCAGGGGGCCCGCTCGTACGGCCACACCCGCGTGGCCGCGATCTACGACGCGACATTGGGCCCCTTGCCCGCCATCGCGCAGCGCAGCGTCTTCGTCGTGGTGCGTCTCGATCCGTCGCGGTGCGCCGACGCAGTGCGCCGCCGCGGCGGCGGCCGGGAAGGCATTCTGCGCACCGCCACCACCGCCACCCGCCGGGTGGCGCGTCGGCTGGTCGAGGCAGGTCTGCGACCGCACATCCTCAACGCCAGCGGGATCGCACGCGCCACCAATCAGCTCGGCGACGGGGTCAACCTGACCACGGTCGAGGAAACGCGAGACATGTGCCGCGATGGGCATTTCCGGCTGACCAGCTTCGCCGTCGCGCCTGATTCGCTGAACACCGGGGGCCTGGCAATGCCGTGGACCGTTTCCAGTTACTCGACGACGGTTTGCCTTTCATTGCGCGCAGGAACCGCGCGGGAGCAGGTGATGATTCGCGGCTTGGTCCGTTTCGACGGTGATGCCGCGCAACCACTTGTCCGCCACGCCGGTCTGATCCACTTGCGGGGGTTACAGTTCTCCGCCCTCACCGCCAGCCTCCCGGTTTCGCAACCGGCCCGCTCGACGGGGCATTGGGTCGACGCCGCGAACTGCGACGCGGCTGGGCTGGCGGTGCCGGCATCGGGGTGCGGTCAGGTCATCGGCGCCGACAAGCAGGGCCGCGCGGTGGCGGTGCCGCTGTTCGGGCCGCAGATCAGTCGCGTCGAGATTCGCGGCACGCTTCACCTCGCGCAGCAGGTGGTACTGCGGTCGCTGGCATTGGGCGCGCGAGTGCTGGTGCACAGCGGGAGGCCCGGCCGGTGGCGGCACATGGTGGACGAGGTCGACTGCCCCGATCTGTTGTGGGTCACAGACTTCGACCGCGGCACAATGCAAGCCGGGGCCAACCGCGACTACACCGTCGAGATGTTCGACGGGGTGGCTGAGCGGACGGTACGGGCGGGGGTGACCAGCATGACGGTCGCCCCGCCGACGCCGTCGCTCACGTCCTCGACCGCTGATGTCACCCTTGACTTGATCTCCGTGGAGGATGCCGTCGTCGAGGTACACACCCGCGCAGGTTCGGCAGTGGTGACCATGGTGGCCACCGATGAGGAGATGCGCTACCTCGACACCGCCGACAGCGACAGCGACTGAGCCCGCATCCTGGCCACCTGGCTGCACCGGGGCTGGTGCGCTAGCGTGGACCCGCAGTCAACGGCAACGAATTCCCAAAGCGCGGGAGTGACCGTGGTCTATTCGCGTGGTACTACTCAGGATCGCACGTCCTATCGGCCCGCCACCCGGCCAAGCGCTGGAAGCATCGGCCAGTCCGGCACTGAAACCCGGTCGCAGCGCCGACTTTTCCTGGTTGTGGCGGTCCTTGGGCTGGCCGCCTACCTCCTCAGCTTCAGCCCCGTGGTCCACGGCGGCGGAGCCGACGGATGGAGTGTGCGGTTCGCATCGTTGGCGGCACTGGGCGCCGGATTCGCGCTGTTGCCGCGGCAGGAGCCGCACGAACTTGCGGTCGCAGCATTGGCCGCAATGGGGTTCCTCGATGCGCTCTCGTCGAGTGTTCTGGGGACGGACCGAGGATGGCCACTTATCGTCATGGCGGTGCTCAACAGCGCGCAGGCCACCGCCGCGGTGGCCGCGTTGTTACGCCGGCGCGCCGGCACAGCCGCCGGTTACGCCGGCTATGAAGCGTACGTCGACTACCACAACCAGCTCGCGCGGTACTACAGCGCGCAGGCGCCGTCGGCGCCCATGCCGTCACCGCAGTCTGCCCAATCGAGCGCCGACGCCCAGCGTTCGGCCGAGCACCCTGCTTCGGCCCCTGGCCAACCTTTGGCGGACGAACGATTGGCCGCACCGGATCCGGTAGGGGCGATGTCACAGCAGAGCAGCTCTGCCAATCCCGCCGGCGCCGGGCGCACGATGCACGGTGGATCCGCGTGGTCACCAGCCGAATACGGTCAACCCGTACCGTCGGATTCCCCAGTACCGCACGGCCCGTTCGCAATACATACCGGCCTGCCCAGCGCCGCGTCGTCTTGCGCGCCCGCCGGCGCGGCCGAGGAGGACACCCAGCGAACTTGGCCACCGTCCGCTGCACCGTAAGCAGCTACGGCCGGCGGATCGGCTCAGACAAAACCGGAGTGCCTTAATCGCGACCTTTCATTCGCGCCGTCCGACCTCGCCCGGTTCCCGCCACGCGCCCCGTTTCACTGTGTGATGCTGCCGCAGCCCGGCACCGCCAGATGATCAGGATGCGGATATATCTGCCGTTTTGTTCCGCATATACAGGAATATCACAGGGCATACACCGTATTCGAGTAACGATATCGGCCTACGATCTGCCTGCAGACCGGCTCGCCGGCGGCCCCGGGACCGCGTGCATCGAGCGGCTTCGGGCATGACGGTTTGTCTCGGCCGAAAGGACCCAGCGCTGACTTCTCTCCCTGACAACCCTGGCCGGCGACCGCGGCAGGGATCGACGAACCGGCGATGACGGCACCGATCTGGATCGCCTTCGAGCCGGAGGTCCATTCGACGCTGTTGTTCAGCGGTCCGGGACCCAGGCCGCTGCTGGCCGCGGCCGGCGCCTGGAACTCGTTGAGCGCCGAGTATGCCGCGGTCGCCGGTGACCTCGACGCGCTCCTCGGTGCGGTCCAGGCCGGCGCGTGGGACGGGCCAAGCGGCGCGCGATACGTGGCCGCCCACGTGCCGTACCTCGGCTGGCTGCTGCAGTCCAGCGCCGACAGCGCCGGGATGGCCGCCCAACACGAGGCGGCCGCGACGGCATACACCGCGGCGTTGGCAGCGATGCCGACACCGGGTGAGCTAGCCGCCAACCACGCCATGCATGCCGTGCTGGTGGCGACCAACTTCTTCGGCGTCAACACGATTCCGATCGCGCTGAACGAGGCCGACTACTCGCGAATGTGGGTTCAGGCCGCCACGACCATGAGCACCTACCAGGCGGTGTCCACGGCGGCGGTTGCCGCGGCCCCGCGCGCCACGGCGGCCCCGCAAATTGTGCACGCGGACATGGGCACCGGCAGCATGGATTCCGGTTCCGGAATGAGCGGTGGCTCGGGGATGAGCGGCGGCAACCCCTACATCACGGGAACCTCACTCCCCCAAAATCTGCAGGAGTGGCTCGAAGCGCTGTTTCCGTTCAATCCCTTTTCGCCGCAAGGCTGGTCGATGCACCCGAGCCTGTCGATGTTCCTCTCGCGCGTGGAGACCTTGATTCCCATGTATGCGCACAACCCGGAGCAGCTGCTCGAGACCATCGTGATGCTCGCTCTGCAGTTCGTGATTCACCGAACGCTCGTGCTGATCAACCTTCTGCTGTTCAACCCGGCTGGATTGCTGAGTTTCTTCCTGAGCAACCCGGTCTATACCCTTGGGCTGGTGGCCCCGGTCGTGGTGCTTCCCGCCGGAGCATCGGCCGGCTTGGCGGGGCTGGCGGGCCTCGCTGCGACGACGCCCGTCCCCGCGTCAGCTCCGATCCCCCTGCCGGCCAATACGTTTCCTTTCACCCAGGCGCCTCCGTCTCCTGCGGTAGCCACCGCACCGGCGGTCGGTCCCGCCCCGTTGCACACATCCGCCCCGGTGCCGACACCCACACCGGCCGCTGCGGCTGCGTCGGCCGCCCCACCCGGGCCGCCCCCCTTGGTCGTGGGGCCGGAAAGTGCCATGAGCACAGAGCATTTCGTATCGCCGTACCTGGTGGGTGCGCTTGGCACCGGGTCCGACGCCGACGTTGCGGGCAGGGCGCGAAACGCGGCCGTGGCCGCCGTCGGGACTGAGGCGACCGCGCCGGCCAAGACTGCAGAGCCGCAGCAGCTGCGGCGGCGTCGACGAGCCGCACCTGGCCGCACACACCGCGCTTACCGTTACGAATTCCTCGACCCCGAACCAGAATTGACTGACGCGAGCAAAGCGCCCCTGGCTTCCGTGACCGTCTCGCACGACGGGGCGGGTCAGCTGGGCGCCGCCGGATTGACCAGGCTGGCCGTCGACAGATTCGGCGGCGGAGTGACCGCCCCCATGCTGCCCGGCAACTGGAAAGCCGGGTCCGACTGAGGCAAAACCTCCGCGGATTCAACTGCTACCGATCAGTTTCCGGGCGCCGACCAGTGCACCACCTTCATCGCGGTCATCTCGTCGAGAAGTTCGGGCCCGAAGCCGAAGCCCGTACCGCTGGCCCGCCGGGGTTCGGCCGCGCCACCGGGCGCTCCGCCGAATACGGCGTTGACCTTCACCGTGCCCACCGGAAGGCTGCGCCAGGCTTCTTGGGCATGCGCCATGTTGCCCGTCAGCACGGTGGCGGCCAGGCCGTAGCGGTCGTCGGCGGCTTCCGTCAGCGCGGCGGCGAAGTCCGGCACCACCCGCACCGGCGCCACCGGGCCGAACGTCTCCTCGCGCATGATCAGCATGTCGGGCGTGCAGTCGGTCAACACCGTGGGCGGATAAAAGGAGCCCGGGCCGGGTCGCGGCTCGCCGCCGACCAGAACGTGGGCCCCGGCGCGCGTCGCGTCTTCGACGTGCGCGTGCACGTGCTCGCGGTGACGGGTATCGACCAGGGGCCCGATGCGGTCGGCCCACGAAATCGCCTCGTCGATCAACGCATTGAGGAACGCGTCCGCGATCGACTGCACGACAAACACCCGCTCCACCGAGACGCCGATCTGTCCGGCGTTGGCGAAGGCGCCCAGCGCGGTTTGCCCAGCCGCCCAGGCCGCGTCCACGTCGGCGTCGACGATCAAGGCGTCGTTGCCGCCATTCTCGAGGAGCGCTTTGGCGCCGCGTTCGGCGCAGGCCCGCGCGATCTGTCGGCCGGTCGCGCTGCTGCCCACGTGCGCGACGACATCGACCAACTCCGCGGCAGCCAGGTGTTCCCCGACCGTCTGGTCGCCGTCCACGATCTCGAGCACACCCTCGGGGAGCCGGGCGGCCAACAGTTCGGCGAAGCGCCGGCCAGTCTGCGGGGAACCTTCGCTGGGCTTGTGCACCACGGTATTGCCGGCCACGAGCGCCGCGCCGAGCAGGCCGGCCGCCACCGCGACGGGATCGTTCCACGGGGTGATCACCGCGACCACGCCGCGCGGCTGCGGAACCATCAGATCGGTTGCGGACCATCCGCCCTGCAGTGCGTGCCCACGATGCATCGGCCCGAGTTGGGCATACTGCAACAGCGCGCCGACGCCGGCGTCCACGCCGCCGCGTGCATCGTCACGCAACTTGCCCGTTTCCCGCTCATTGAGTTCGGCGAGCTCCTCAGCCGCGGCGCTGACGTCGGCCGCCGCGGCGGCGATCGCGGCCGCCCGTTCGGCCGGCGGGGTGCGGGCCCACGCACCGGCGGCGGCCGCGGCGCGCCTGACCGCTTCGTCACAGTCGGCCGGCTCGGTGATCGGCACCTGCGTGACGGTATCGCCGGTGCGCGGATCCAGGACGCTGATGATCTTGGTAAGGGTCGAAGCCACGCCTGCGGATACCCTGTCCCCTGGCCGACCAATCAGCCGCCGGCAAAGCGTCGCAGCTCAGCGGGGCGAAGATGCCCCGAGACACAATCCTGACCCTGTATGGTCAGCGTGTCCGCCGACGAAACGGATCGAGGGCATCGATGGCAAACAGGTTCCCCGACAACGCCTTTGTCGCGCGGCAGGCGGTTGATCCAGGTCTTCGGAGGGTTGCCCGGTTCCTGCCGCACGGCTATGCCCTGCACCGGGGGCTCAAGGTTCAGCGGGCGATCATGAACGTCTTCGGTACCACGGGGCGGCTGCGCGACGTGCCGGAGGCGACGGTCAACGAGAACGTGACGGTTCGCCTGCATCGTCCCGGCCATGCCCGCGACCGGGCGCCTGCACTGTTGTGGGTCCATGGCGGCGGCACCGTCATGGGCCATGCCGCCCAGGACGACAAATACCTTCGCAAGCTGGCCCACCGCACGGGGGTGGCGGTCACTGCCGTCGAACACCGCCTCGCCCCCGAGCACCCGTATCCGGCCCCGCTCGAAGACTGCTACGCGGCGCTGCTGTGGCTCGCGCGCCAGCCCTGGGTCGACCCGAACCGGATCGCCGTGGGTGGCGCCAGTGCCGGTGGGCATTTCGCGGCGGCACTGGCGCAGCGGGCTCACGACCGCGGCGACGTCAAGCTCGCGTTCCAAATGCTGGTGTATCCCATGCTCGATGATCGGACCGGCGCGGGCCAGCGCGGCCAGAAGCGCATCATGTGGACCGGGACCGACAACCAGCTGGCCTGGCGCTGGTACCTCGACGGCGCCGACCCCCAAGAAGCCGTTCCGGCACGACGCGAAGATCTGTCCGGCCTGCCGCCGGCGTGGATCGGGGTCGGCACACTGGACCTGTTCTATGAGGAGTGCCTGGAGTACGCGCGGCGCCTGCGCCAGGCGGGTGTTGCGGTGCACGAAGAGATCGCCCCGGGCGCCTTCCACGCGTTCGACCAGATCGTGGACAAGGCGCCGGTGTCGGTGAAGTTCTTCGCCAGCCAGTGCGAGCACCTTCGGGGCGCCCTGGCCGAATCGGCGGCCTGACACCCGGCGCCGCAGTGGCTGAATCGGCCTGTCCCCGAACGGATCTTGCGTCGGCATGCCGCGGGCGGCGGGGCCTCTCCAAGCGGCGAGATGACCGAGGCCGCGCATTTTGACTGCAAAGTGTGCAGAATGTGCAACTATGGAGGCCGTGGTCGTCAACCAGATGGGTCTGCGTGAGCGCCGTCGCCGCCAAACCAGCGCTGACATCCGCGACGCCGCGGTGCGCCTGACGCTGGAACGCGGATACGACAAGGTCACGATCGACGAGATCTGCGCCGCAGCCGGCATATCGACGCGCACGTTCTTCAACTACTTCCCCAACAAAGAGTCCGCACTCGCCTACGGCCCCTCGGACATCCCCCCCGAGCTGGTGGCGGATTTCGTCGCCGCAGGTCCGGCCCCCTATTCGGTGGTGCTGGCGGAACTGATCACGCTGGCCGCGCACCACCTTCGCGACGTGCCTCCGCGGCGCGAACACGCGGCCCACATGCTGGAACTCGCCAAGACCTCGCCGGCGGTCTTGGCCGCGTTTCTCGCCGATCTGGAGCGGTTCCAGACTCACTTGACCGACGTGGTCGCCCGCCGCCAGGGCATGCGGCCGGACGACGAGATCGTCGCGTTGATCGCCGCACTGGCCCTGACCGCGGTGCGTTCGGGTATCGAGCGCTGGTCGAAGGGCGAGGCGGGTGACGACGACGACACGCCGATGCCGCACGTCGAGCGGGCCGCCGCGCTGGTCAACAGCATCTTCACCGAGTGATTTGAAACACTGAAAGCAATTGTTGCATGGTGTGCAACATATGCACAGTATGTACTATGCTCTCTCTGCGGTACTCGAGAACGCCTTCGCATCACATGGCACGTGTCGGCACTGGGGGCGACGGCCGGTGTTCTCGGGATGCCGTTGCCCTGAGACCGTCGAACTTTCGTAGACCCTGGTCGCCGTCGAAACCGTTGCGGTGCACCGTCAGTCGTCGCGCACAACTAGCCACATCATGATCGGATGATGAGGAGGAATCCCTCAGGTGCAGAAATCCAAGGGTTTGCGCAATGCATGGCTGCCCCTGCTGATCGTCGCGGTCCTGGTGGTCGGCGGCTTTGCCGTGGCCCGGGTCAAGTCTTTCTTCGGTGCCCACGACACCGGCATCATGACCAGCCCGCGACTGGATGATTCCAAGCCGTTCAAGCCCAAAGTGGTCAAGTACGAGGTCTTCGGCTCGGCCCGCACCGCCAACGTGAACTACTTGGACCTGTCCGCCGACCCCAAGCGGGTCGACGGCGCGCCATTGCCCTGGACGCTGGTGCTCAGCACGACCGCCCCCTCCGTCTTCCCCAACCTCTCGGCGCAAAGCGACGGTGATTCCCTCGGTTGTCGCATCACCATCGACGACGAAGTCAAGGCCGAGAACATGACCAACCGCGTGCACGCCCTGACCTTCTGCATGGTGAAATCCGCATGAGCACACACCTTGACGACGCCCGCACCGACACCATCCCCGTCGCCCAAGAACCGGTGCGGGAAAAGATTCCGCGAATCATTCGAACCTTCGCGGTGCCCATCATCATCGGCTGGATCGCGCTGATCGCGGTGCTCAACGTCGTCGTCCCGCAGTTGGACGAGGTCGGGAAGATGCGCTCGGTGGAGATGACTCCCGACGATGCGCAATCGGTCGTCGCGACCAAGCGAATGGGCGCGATCTTCAACGAGTACAAGTCCAACAGCTCGGTCATGATCGTGCTCGAGGGCCAAAATCCGCTCGGCGCGGACGCGCATGCCTACTACGACCAGATGGTCAAGAAGCTCGACGCCGACACCAAACACGTTGAGCACGTGCAGGATATGTGGAGCGATCCACTGACCGGGGCTGGTGCTCAGAGCAACGACGGTAAGGCCGCCTACGTCCAGGTGTATCTGGCGGGTAACCAGGGCGAAGCCCTGGCGAACGAGTCGGTCGAGTCGGTCCAAAACATCGTCAAAAGCCTCACCCCACCCAAAGGGGTGAAGGCCTACGTCACCGGGCCCGCGGCCCTGTCGGCCGACCAGCACACGGCCGGCGACCGCAGCCTGCAGCTCATCACCGCGGCCACGTTCACGGTCATCATCGGGATGCTGCTGTTGGTCTATCGGTCCGTCGTCACCGTCTTACTCACGCTGGTGATGGTGGTCCTCGAGCTCTCGGCCGCGCGCGGAATGGTCGCTTTCCTGGGTTACTACAAGATCATTGGCCTCTCGACGTTCGCCACCAACCTCTTGGTCACGTTGGCGATCGCGGCCGCCACCGACTACGCGATCTTCTTGATCGGCCGATATCAGGAGGCCCGTGCCGTCGGCGAGTCACGCGAAGACGCGTACTACACCATGTACAAGGGCACCGCGCACGTGGTGCTCGGGTCGGGCCTGACGATCGCCGGTGCGACCTTCTGCCTGCACTTCACGAACCTGCCCTATTTCCAGACGCTGGGTATCCCGCTGGCCATCGGCATGGTGGTGGTCGTGGCGGCGGCGTTGACGCTCGGTCCCGCGGTCATTTCGGTGGCGACGCGCTTCCGTCGGACGCTCGAGCCCCGACGCAGCCAGCGCATTCGCGGGTGGCGCAAGATCGGCGCGCTCGTGGTCCGGTGGCCCGGCCCGATCCTGGTGCTGACCATCGGGATCGCGCTCATCGGGTTGCTGACCCTGCCCGGTTACCGCACCAACTACAACGACCGCAACTACCTGCCCGCCGATCTCCCCGCCAACGAGGGCTACGCGGCCGCTGACCGGCACTTCTCGCAGGCGCGGATGAATCCCGAAGTGCTGATGATCGAAAGCGACCACGATCTGCGCAACTCCGCGGACTTCCTGGTGATCGACAAGATCGCCAAGACGGTGTTCCGCGTGCCGGGAATCGGTCGCGTGCAGGCCATCACCCGACCGCAGGGCACGCCGATCGAGCACACCTCGATCCCGTTCCAGATCAGCATGCAGGGCGTCACCCAGCAGATGAACCAGAAGTACCAGGAAGACCAGATGGCCGACATGCTGCACCAGGCCGACATGATGCAGACGACCATCGACAGCATGGAGAAGATGTCGAGCATCACCGCGCAGATGGCCAACGACATGCATCAGATGGTCAAGAAGATGCACGACATGACCATCGACATCAACGAATTGCGCCAGCACATGGCCGATTTCGAGGACTTCTTCCGGCCCATCCGCAGCTACCTGTACTGGGAACGGCACTGCTACGACATCCCGGTGTGCTGGTCATTGCGTTCGGTGTTCGACGGCCTGGACGGCATCGACATCATGACAGACGACATCCAGAGCCTGCTGCCGATCATGGATCACCTCGACACGCTGATGCCCCAGATGGTGGCGTTGATGCCGTCGATGATCGAGAACATGAAGGCCATGAAGACGACGATGCTGACCATGTATGCGACCCAGAAGGGCCTGCAGGATCAGCAGAACGAGGCGCAGAAGAACTCCAATGCCATGGGCAAGGCGTTCGACGCGTCCAAGAACGACGACTCGTTCTACCTGCCGCCGGAGACCTTCAACAACGCCGAGTTCAAGAAGGGGATGAAGAACTTCATCTCCCCCGACGGCCATGCCGTGCGCTTTATCATCAGCCATGACGGCGATCCGATGTCGCAGGAAGGCATTTCGCACATTTCCGCCATCAAGAAGGCCGCCTACGAAGCGCTGAAGGGCACGCCCCTGGAGGGCTCGAAGATCTATCTGGCGGGGACCGCGTCGATCTACAAGGACCTCAGCGACGGCAACACGTATGACTTGCTGATCGCCGGGATCTCTTCGCTGTGCCTGATTTTCATCATCATGCTGCTCATCACGCGCGGCGTGGTGGCGTCGGCGGTCATCGTCGGCACCGTGTTGCTTTCGCTGGGCGCGTCGTTCGGCCTGTCGGTGTTGATCTGGCAGCACCTCATCGGCATCGAGCTGCACTGGATGGTGCTCGCGATGTCGGTGATCATCCTGCTTGCCGTCGGCGCGGACTACAACCTGCTGTTGGTGGCGCGGTTCAAGGAGGAGATCTACGCCGGCCTGAACACCGGGATCATCCGGTCGATGGGCGGGACCGGCTCGGTCGTCACTTCGGCCGGCCTGGTGTTCGCCTTCACGATGATGACGATGGCGGTCAGTGAGCTGACGGTCATCGGCCAGGTCGGCACCACCATCGGGCTGGGTCTGCTGTTCGACACGCTGATCGTCCGGTCGCTGATGACGCCGTCGATCGCCGCGCTGCTGGGCAAGTGGTTCTGGTGGCCGCAGCGGGTGCGGCAGCGCCCGGTACCGTCGCCGTGGCCCAAGCCCAGCGACGAGAAGGCGCCGCAGGAGACCGAATCCCTCAGTCCCGCTGGGTAACCCAGTCCGGCTGATCGGCCGTGTCGACCGCCGAGAAGTCCTTGTGGCCCAGGCCGGCGGTGGTGCCGCCGTCGACGACGAACTCCGAGCCGGTCGAATAGCTGGACTCATCGCTGGCCAGGTAGACGACCAGGTTGGAGACCTCCTGGGGCTGGGCGATCCGCCCGAGCGCGGTCTAGAAGATGTCCTCGGGTACCCATTCGGTCATCGGGGTCTTGATGAGCCCGGGGTGGATCGAGTTCACTCGGATCCCGCTGGGACCGAGTTCCAGGGCCGCCGACTTGGTCAGCCCGCGGACGGCGAACTTGGTGGCGGTGTAGCCGTGGCAGGCGATGGTGCCGGCGATGCCCTCGATCGAGGAGATGTTGATGATCGAGCCCCGGCCGGCTTCCTTCATGGGTTTGACCACGGCGCGGATCCCGAGGAAGACGCCCGTCAGGTTGATGTCGAGGATCCGCTGCCACTCCGAGAGGGCGTAGTCCTCGAAGGTGCCGATGTTGATGATGCCGGCGTTGTTGACCAGGATGTCGATGCGGCCGAACTCGCTCAGGGCGGTGGCCACCGCCGCGTCCCAATCCTCGGGCTTGGTCACGTCGAGGTGCAGGTAACGCGTCGCGTCACCGACCTCCGCCGCGACCGCCTTACCCTCGTCGTCGAGGATGTCACCGAACACCACCTTGGCGCCCTCGCCGACCAGCGCCCGTACGTGCGAGGCCCCCATCCCCCGCGCACCCCCGCTGATGAGTGCGACCTTCCCGGCCAGCCGTTCTGCCACTGCGATTCTCCTGTCGTGTGAGTCTCAAGCACCATACGTACCCCAGGCGGTGTATGGCCAGAGTCAGCCCACGACGTCGAAGATCGCCGCGGCGGAGGTGACGGCCTTGTCGGCATTCCCCTCGTCGTGCAGCAGCATCCGCACCCCGACGCGTCCCGGCGCGCCGGCATGCGCGGTGCCCTCGACGCGGAAGGGACCCACCTTGCCGCGCGACATGAACATGACGTGCCAGCTGACCACCTGGAGCTTCCGCGTTCCGGCGACGCCGGCGGCGAGGTCGATAGCCGCGGTTTCTAAGACGACGTGTTGCGGCCCGATGTGTAATGCGGCGTCGGGGGATGCGAGTTCGGTGCTGAGCTCGGGCAGCACCCAATGGCCGTCGTCGCGGCGGCTGGCCCCGAACGCCTGCCACAGCGGCGGCAGGTCCGGCGAATCCTCGACCACCAGTTCGGTGCCCGAAACATCCATCCGGTCAAGGCCTTCCGGCGGGATGCCGATGATCGCCCCCTGCCCCTCGTTGAAGGCGATCACCCGGTCCGGGTTGTCGGCGTCGACGATCTTGCACCGCCCGTAGCCCATGGTGCGCCCCTGGTGCACGATGCCGGAGCCGACGATCTCGACTCGGCTGACGTCGTAGCCGGGGTCGACGATCTGCACGGACGCGATGACCGGGTTGGGCACCGCGACCATGTCGGTCTGACAACCCTCCGGCGAGGAAATGGCCAACGGCGCCACCATGATTCCCCCGGCCTCGTTGCGCATGTCCCGGCGAATGGTGACCGTGTCGTCGGCCTCGCCCAAGTCCATCGAGGAGTGTTTGCGGCCGATGTAGCGGTAGCTGAGCAGCCCCGTCCAGCGCCGGTACAGTTCGTCCCGATAGGCGTCGGAGTCTCCGGCCAACTCCCGGATGTCACGAAGCTGGTCGCCCAATTCCGGCCTCCCTCAGGCTTTTCCGTGCCGCACCTGGTTGAACGGCACGCCGCGGTCGGCGGCGTACTCACGCGGAAAGTTGAGGACACGCTCCCCGATGACGTTGCGAGCCATCTCGGTGGTCCCGCCTCCGATGCTGGCGATCTGCCGGCCCAGGTAACGGGTGCCGATGTCGAGCAGCCCCGCCTCGTCCTCGATCACGGCCGAGGGGCCCGCGACGGCCAGCGCGGTGTCGTTTTCGACGTCGTGCACCTCGGCCATGGACAGCCGGATGATCGATCCCGCCGCGGGCGGGAGGGATCCGCTGGTCACGGCGTGGAAGACGTGCTCGCTGAGTTGCCCGTGCACGACACGATGGACCAGGGCACGGCCCACCAATTCGCGGACTCGTTCGCTGCCGGTCTGGTTCGTCTTCTCGACCAGAGCGAGCAGGTCGATCGAGATATCTTGCGCCTCAGCGATTCCCGGGCCGCTGGTGTACTCCGATCCGTCGCCCATGCTGCGGCGCTCGTGGTAGAGCTGGCGCGAGGCGACGTCCCACCCTTTCCCCGGCTCCCCCACCACGGCGTCGTCACCGACGTCGACGTCGTCGAAGAATTCCTCGCAGAACTCCACGGAGCCGTTGACCTGCTTGATGCGGTTGATCGTGACCCCGGGGTGCCGAAGCAGCACCAGGAACATGGTCAGCCCTTCGTGTTTCGGAACGCTCCAGTCGGTGCGGGCCAGGCACAGGCCGTAGTCGGCGGCGAACGCCCAGGTGCTCCATGTTTTGGCGCCGTTGATGATCCATCGCCCGTCCCGGCGGTCGGCGCGAGTCAGCACACCCGCGAGATCCGACCCCCCGCTGGGCTCCGACAGCAGCTGCACCAGCACTTCGTCGCCGCGCAGTGCGGCCGCGATGTGGGTGCGCTTCTGCTCCTCGCTGCCCATGTCCAGGATCGTCGCGCAGCAGATGGCGAACGACGGAACGTTGAGCATCAAGGGGGTCTCGTAGGCCAGGGCCTCGGCGTCGAACGCTTTCTTGTATTCGTAGCCCAAGCCCAGCCCGCCGTATTCGCGCGGGAAGCAGATGCCGGCGAATCCGCCGTCGTACAGCCTTTTTTGCAGCTCGCGGGCGCGCTGCCAGGAGGTGAGCGAGTCGCGTTGCAGAGCCATCGCGTCGCCGGAATCAAGCCGCGGGAGGTTGCCGGCCAGCCACGCCTTGGCCCGGCCCCGGAATTCCTCGACCGACTCCGACGTCACCGGATGACCTCTCGTTCGAGCGTCGACCTTGTGCTGGGCGACTGTACAGCAGCGCTGCCGCGGCTGTACAGGTCGGCGCCTCACGACCGGTTCAACTCCACCGCGGAGCGGATCAGCGCCGTCAGCGCCTTCACGTCGAGCTCGTCGCCCTCGTGAAAATCGATCGCGCGTCGGGTGTTGCCGTCGAGACTGGAGTTGAACAGGCCAGCGGGATCATCGAGCGAGGCCCCCTTGGCGAAGGTCATCTTCACGACGTTCTTGTAGGTCTCGCCGGTGCAGATCATTCCGTCGTGGTACCAGACCGGGACGCCCCGCCACTTCCACTCCTCGACCACGTCGGGGTCGGCGTCCTTGACGAGTTGCCTGATGCGGGCGAGCATCTCGCCGCGCCAATCCCCCAACTCCTTGATCCTGGCGTCGATCAGCTCAGCGGGAGATTCGTCTTTGGAGTCGGCCATCCTGGCTTACCTTTGCGATGTCGTCGCTCGACCGCCCCGTTCCGGCGACGGGGTCGGCGGCCCGTAGTCTGCAGTACTCAGCATGACCGATACACATCCCTTTGACGACGCCGTCCGCCTCGAGACCGTCGACGCCGACACCAGGCGCGGGCGGACCCATCCGGAATGGGCCAACATGGTGGGTCCCTTCGGCGGGATCACCGCCGCCGTGATGCTGCGCGCCGTCGAGTCACACCCCGACCGCCTCGGCGAGCCGCTGGCGTTGACGGTCAACTACGCCGCGCCGATCGCCGACGGCGACTTCGACATCTCACTGCGGGCCGCGCGCACAAATCGCTCCAACCAGCACTGGATCGCCGAACTCGCCCAGGACGGAGACGTCAAGACGACGGCGACCGCGTTGTTCGCGATCCGGCGCGACGGTTGGGGCGACACCGAAAGCCGCCCGCCGAGCGCACCGGACCCGGAGCAGCTTCCTGCCACGGATCCGGGCCTGGTGCGCTGGACGAGCCTCTACGACATGCGCTACGTCGAAGGCCCCATGCCCGGCAAAGACGGCCAACCGAACCCCTCGTCGACGACCACCCTGTGGGTGCGCGACGGCGCGCAACGCCCCGTCGACTACCCGGCGCTCGCCGCGCTATGCGACGCGTTCTACCCCCGGGTGTTCCTGCGGCGGGGCGCCATCATCCCGTCCGGAACGATCTCGCTGACGACGTACTTCCACGCGGATCGGCACGAACTCGACCGCTCAGGCGACGACTTCGTCCTGTGCACCGCCCACGCCAACCGCTTCAGCCGCGGCTACTTCGACCAGAGCGCACAGGTGTGGACGCGCGATGGCGTGCTGCTGGCCACCACGCACCAGGTCGTCTACTTCAAAGGCTGAAGGGTTTACACTTCGCCGGGGAAACGTCACTGCAGAGGCGCATAGAATCGAGCCGCCATGACAGAGCGCGCGGAGCGCAGCGTCACCGACGCGGACACCGCCACGCTGCTGGCCATCGAATCCATCAAGCAGCTCAAGGCCCGTTACTGCCGGCTGCTCGACACCAAGGACTGGGCGGGGTGGCGCACCATCTTCACCGATGACTTCCTCAGCGACACGGCCGAGGCCGGCGGCAAGGTCATCGAGGGGGCGGACGAGTTCGTGGCGTTCACGCGCAAGGCCCTCGGGCGGCCCGGGCAGGCCACCGCCCACCAGGTGCACGCCCCCGAGATCACGCTCACCTCGGAGACGGCCGCGCGCGGGGTGTGGGCGCTGCAAGACGTCGTCCGATTCGGCCCCGGCGTGACCCTGGTCGGCTACGGCCACTACCACGAGACCTACGAGAACATCGCCGGGCAATGGTTCATCAAGAGCTCCAAGCTGACTCGACTGCGAGAGGATATCGTCACTCCGGTGTTTTCGCTCTACATCTCCGACCGAATCCGCCGGGCCATTGGCCGAGTCGCGAATATGGTGATGAACCCATGACCGCCTCCACCGTTCTGGTCACCGGCGCATTCGGGCAAATCGGCAAGCGCTGCACGCAGATCCTGCTGGACCGGGGACGCACCGTGATCGCATTGGATCTGCGCACCGAGAACACCGTCGCCGTCGAAAAAGAACTGGCCGCCGCCCGCCACCCCGGAACGCTGATCCCGGCCTACACCGATCTGCTGGACGCCGAGGCGCTGCGCGACCTCGTCATGACCCGTCAACCCGACGCGGTCGTCCACCTCGCCGCGGTCGTGTCCCCGTTGTCGTATCGCAAACCCGCGCTGGCACGCAAGGTGAATGTGGGTGGGACCGAGAATCTCCTGGCAGCGTGCGCCGCACTCACGCGCCCGCCGTTGTTCCTGATGGCCTCCAGCGCCGCGGTGTACGGGTCGCGCAACCCGTACCGTCAGCCCGAACGGATCACCCCGGACACCCCCGTGAATCCCATCGATCAATACGGTCAGGACAAGGTGCTCGCGGAGGCGGCGATCCGCGCGAGCGGCCTGCCGTACGCGCTCTTCCGGCTGGGCGGGGTCATCTCGCCGGATATGCACACCACCGTCAACGGCGACTCCCTGCTGCTGATGCGATCCATGCCCGGCGACAACCGCATGCACGCGGTCGATGCTCGCGATGTGGCGCTGGCCTTCGCCAACGGCGTCGACCGGCAAGCCGGCATCGCGGGCAAGGTGATACTCATCGGCGGCAACGAGTCCTATGTCCTCACTCAGCGCGACATCGAGGACGCCCTGATGGAAGCCATCGGCCTCGGTCGCCTCGGCCCGTCCGCCAGCCTGCCGGGCGACCCGACCGACGACCGCGGCTGGAGCTTCACCGGCTGGTATGACACCACCGAAGCCCAGGCGCTGCTCGATTTCCAAGAGCACGACTGGTCGCAGACGCTGGCCTGGATCGCCGAGACGCAGGGCCGTCTGCGCATGGTGGTTCGGCTGCTGAGCCCGGTCTTGCGGCCGGTCCTGCGGACCGTCCTGATGGTGCAGCGCCGGCTCGAGGGGCGCGGTCCCTACGCCGACCCCTGGACGCTGATCGAAAAGAAATACGGCACCGCGGCACTAGCCGGCGCCGACTAGCAAGCGATCATTACCGAGAGCTGTTGCACCGCAACATGACTCGCACGCCCGCACCCGTCAGCGATCGATCCATCTCATCTGCGCTTCGGCATGATGGCCGCCCACGGGCGGGGTGATCCGATCGAGCCGGGACAGCTGGTCGGCCGTGAGCTCGACCGCGTCGGCGCCGACGTTTTCCTCGAGCCGCGCCACCCGCTTTGTGCCCGGAATCGGCACGATGTCAGGCCCTTTCGCCAACAGCCAGGCCAGAGCGACCTGAGCCGGGGTCGCACCGACGTCGGCGCTGATGGCGCGCAATTCGTCGGCGCTTTGCAGGTTGTGCTGGAAGTTCTCGTCGAAAAACCGCGGATTGGTCTTGCGGTAGTCGCTGTCCGGCAGCCCCTCGGTGGAGCGAATGGCGCCGGTGAGGAAGCCGCGGCCCAGCGGTGAGTAAGCGACGAATCCGATCCCCAATTCGCGCAGCACCGGCAATATCTCGTCTTCCTGGTCGCGCGTCCACAGCGAATACTCGGATTGCACCGCGGTGATGGGATGCACCGCGTGCGCACGCCGGATGGTGTTGACGCCGACCTCCGAAAGGCCGATGTGCCGGACCTTCCCGGCGGCGACCAGCTCGGCCAATGCGCCGACCGTGTCTTCGATCGGGGTGTCCCGGTCAAGGCGGTGCTGATAGTAGAGGTCGATTCGGTCGGTGCCGAGCCGTTGCAGCGAACCCTCGACGGCGATACGGATGTTGGCGGGGCTACTGTCCAGGCCGTTGCGCCCGGTGTGCGAGATCAGGCCGAACTTGGTGGCCAGCACCACCTGATCGCGGCGCCCCTGCAAGGCGCGGGCGAGCAGTTCTTCGTTGACGTAGGGGCCGTACACCTCGGCCGTGTCGATCAGCGTGACACCCAGGTCGATCGCGCGGTGGACGGTGCGGATCGCCTCGGCGTCGTCGCTGCCGGCGCCGGCGTAGGCCACCGACATGCCCATGGCGCCCAGGCCGATGCGGCCGACCTCCAAGCCTGCAAGGCGAGCTTGTTTCATGGCGTCATTGTGCGCTCAGCGACTTCGGGGCGTGGGGCGGGTACCGTTGCGCGAGTGCACCGCATCGATCTGACCGCGATCCGATGGACGACATAGAAACGACGCGACCGGCCCGCAATCTGGCGGTGGACTTCTACCGCGCGTCGGGCGTGGTCCTCATCGTGCTGGGCCACTGGCTGGCCGGTTCCGTGACCTACCACGACGGGCAATTCGGCCGGGAGAACCCGCTGCTGGACATGCCCTGGACGCAATGGTTGACCTGGATCTTCCAGGCGGTGCCGGTGTTCTTCTTCGTGGCCGGCTACGCCGGAGCCGTGTCGTGGGCGCACCGCCGCGAGGGCGGCAGCTTCTCACGCCAGGCCTGGATCCGGCATCGACTGGCTCGGGTGCTGGGTCCGACGACGGTCTACGTCGCGCTCGTTTCGGTGATCGTGGTGGTGCTCCAGGCCCAACGGGTGCCGGGCACCGTGCTGGAATACGCGGGGTGGGCGGTGGCCATGCACCTGTGGTTCCTCGCCGTGTACGTGCTGGTCGTCTCACTGACGCCCATTGCCGTTGCGGCACATCGACGTTGGGGCCTGAGGGTACCGGCGGTACTGGCCGCCGGGGTCGTCCTGATCGACGCCGTGTCGCTCGCGGGCCACGTGCCCTACGTCGGCTCGCTCAACTACCTGTTGTGCTGGGGCCTGCTCTATCAGCTCGGCATCGCCTGGGAGGGTGGGCTGTTGGCCGGCCGCAGACCGGTGTTGCTCGCCGCCGGTTCGGCCGTCGCCCTGGCACTGCTGATCCGAGTGGGGCCGTATCCGGTGAGCATGATCGGCGTTCCGGGGGAACCGATCGAGAACACGACGCCGCCCACGGTGGCGATGATGGCGTTCGCCTGCACGCAGGCCGGGCTGGCGATGGCAGTTGCGGCGATGCTCGACCGGGTCCTGCACCACGGCCCCGTGCGGCGCGTGTTGTCGACCGCCAACGCCAACGTGATGGCGCTTTACCTGTGGCACATGATTCCTGTGGTCATCGTCGCGATCGTCGCTTATCCGGCCGGCCTGATACCCCAGCCCGATGAGGGGTCTGCGACGTGGTGGCTGGTCCGACTGGAGTGGATCACGATCCTCAGCGTGGTGACGGCGGTCGAGTTGGTGCTGCTGTGGTGGCAGCGGCGGTTCTTCGCGGTTCCGCTGCCGACGTTCGGACTACCGCTCGGCGATCGCTGGGGCGAAACGATCATGCTCTCCGGCGCCGTCCTGGCCGCCGTTGGTCTGCACCTTTTGGCCCAGGGCGGCTTCGCACCGGACGGGCGCTTCTCCTGGCCGGCCGCGGCGGTGTTCGCCGCCGGCGCGGTCTTGGTGGCGTTGCGGCCCAAGGCGCCGTCGCCGGTGACCGGCGTCGAGGCGCAGCGGCGCAGCGGCGCCTAGTGGTGGGCCGGCAGCACGTGGTCGGCCAGCCTGTCGGTGGACAGGCACAGCGAGCAGACATGCGCGTCGTGGGTTTCACACGCCGCCACGTCCGGCCGCTCGTAGTCGTGATGGCAGACGTGGCACTTCAACTGCGCCGCTGAGGGATTGCCGTATTCGTCATACATGGGCAAGTCGATGCCGTCGTGGGTGCGACGCAGGTAATACCTGCCCTTGGTCGCGATCGCCAGGATCGGCGGCATGACCAACGCGACGACGATCGCCACCAACGGCGAGTACGGACGCAGCGCCTCACCGAGGCCGCCGAAGAAGGCGACTATCGACAACCCGGCGGCCAACAGCATCGACCCGAAGCCCACCGGATTGATGGCATACAGCATGCCCCGCCGAAACTCCGGGCGCTTCGGTGACAACTTGAGCAGGTACTTGTTGAACACGATGTCCGACGCCACGGCCACCACCCATGCCATTCCACAGTTGGCGTAGAACCCCAGGATCGTGTTCAGGACGTCGAACATGTCGGATTCCATCATGATCAACGCAATGACGAGGTTGACGGCGAGGAAGACGACCCGCCCCGGGTAATGCTTGGTGACCCGGGTGAACGAATTGGTCCACGCCAAGGAACCCGAGTATGCGTTCGTCACATTGATCTTGATCTGGCTGAGCACCACCAGGACCACCGCGAGTGTCAGCGCAAGCCATCCCGGCATGAAGTCGCGGTAGATCAACAAGAATTGGTGCACGGGCTGATTGGCGACCGACGTCGAGCCCGCAACGCGAGCGATCAGATAGACGGCCAAAAACAGGCCGATGATCTGTTTGATCGCTCCGAACACGACCCAGCCGGGTCCGGCGAGCAGCACCCACGTCCACCAACTGCGCGAGTTCGCCGGCGTCCGCGGGGGCATGAAACGCAGGTAGTCGATCTGCTCGGCGATCTGCGCGATCAGCGACAGGCACACGCCGGCCGCCAACAACGTCGAGCCGATGTTCACCGCGCCGCCGCCGCGGCCGCGGTACCCGAAGAACTGGTGGATGGAGTCCGGGTGGCGCACCACGAGGTAGACGAACGGAACGACCATCAGGATCAACCACAACGGCGTCGTCCAGAGCTGGAGCTGGGACAACACCTTCATGCCGTAGATCACCAGCGGGAAGATGATCAGCGTCGAGCAGGCATAGCCGGCCCAAAGCGGGAGGCGCAGGCCGAGCTTGAGGCCCTGCGCCATGATCGAGCCCTCGAGGGCGAAAAAGATGAAGGTGAACGACGCGAAGATCACGTTGGTGACCACCGAGCCGTAGTAGCCGAAACCGCTACCCCGGGTGATCAGGTCCAGGTCGAGGTTGTAGCGCGCCGCATAATAGGCCAACGGCAGCCCGGTCGCGAAGATCACCAGGGCGAAGATCCCGATGCCGCACAACGCGTTGCCGGTTCCGTAGGAGATGCCGACATTGGCGCCGATCGCGAAGTCGGCCAAATACGCGATGCCGCCGAGCGCCGAGATGCCCACTACGGCTGTCGACCATCGTCGATAACTGCGCGGTGCGAACCGCAGCGTGTAATCTTCGAGCGTCTCTTTGGTGGCCGTCATGGTGTCCAGGTCCACCTCGGCCGCGGACGGATTGGTGTCGGATTCGGTTTCCTGCGTCATGCACTCCCCCTCGCCCACAAGTCCCGACGAAGATAACCGACGCGGGTTGCGACAAAGTGACGCCCGGCATCGGCGAAGCCGCCCGCCGAGGTGCTGGATACACCGACCGGCATCACGCTCTGTGGGCTAAGCGACCTACGACCCCGCGATTGGGGTCGTAGTGCCCTGGGCGGGACGGTACCCGGGGAGAAAACGTTTTCCTCAAGGCTCGGATTCCGTGAACAGTTGAGCCTAGGCTAGACCGAGACACCCTCGCTAAGGGAGTACACAGATGTCACACGCTACGCTCCACACCAATCACATCCCTCAGCAACGCGCGCAGGATGCCCAGCTTCTGAAGGAGTCCGGGGTCCACAAGCTCGTCGTCACCGACCGCGATGGCAACTGCTTGGCGTTCTTATTGGCTTGGGAAAGCTTCGACTACGACGCTGAGACGGATACCTATGTCTGCGTGGCCGACGGCGACGGCAGAGAGCTGATGACCGTGTACACCGCCGGCGAGATCAAGCCGGCCGCCAAAGCGAACACGTATGTGGTAACCGCGCCGGACAGATTCGGCGGCCCCAGGGCGCTGTAGACGCGCCGATCGACGGGCCCGACCGGCCGGCGGTTTCTTCACGCCTTCTTGGCGCGGTCGACCCGCGCGGTGATCCGATCGCCTCTCAGCCACCGATGTCGCTGGTGGCTGCCGGTCCCACCCCGCGGCACACCTGGCGGGACCTTGACATCGCGAAACTTATGATAGACCGTTCGTACGGTTAGTTTGAGTCGAAGGTGGAAGATGCCCCGACCTGGGAGACGTGGCGAGATTTTCGACGCGTTCGTCCGTTATGTCGCCGAACGCGGCTACGACAGAACGAATATGGGCGACATCGCCGACGAGCTTGGCATGTCGAAGGGCACCATCGTCCATCACTTCGGGACCAAAGCGCAGATGTTGCGCGAACTCGAAGAGACCCACCTGGCCCGCCAACTCGATGCGCTGCAGATGGCGTGGGCCCGCCTGGCCGCGCCGCACGAACGCATCGCCGCAATCATCTACGCCTCCGCACTGCTCCAAGTGGTCGCTCGCGATGCGACGGTGGCAAGCCAGCGCGAAGTGGTTCAGCTGTTCGATGACCCCGCTATGCACCAGGTGCGGAAGTTGCGAAATCAGTTGCAGGCGCTGGCAACTGACGAGATCCGCAACGGGATAGAGAGCGGCGTGTTCCGAAGCGTCGACGTCGAGCTGGCAGCACTGCAGCTGTGGGGATCGCTGCAGTGGATGTGGGTATGGTTCGATCCCACCGGTTCCCGGACTCCCGAACAAGTCGGTGCCGCGTTCGTCGACGTGTTCCTCGGCGGACTGCTACTCGACCGACTGGCGCTCGGAAAGTGGGCAAACCCTTCCGCGGAGGTCGTCTCGGTGGTGCGCGAATGCCTCACCGCAGTCACCAGTTCTGGTGATTGACCGATCGGCCTCTAATACCTTGTGCGGGTCGGTAATTGGCCCGAACTGTTGCCCGCCTGATCGCCTTGGCCGTTCTTAACCGACCGGAGACGAGCGCCGGAGCGCGGCATCGTCGCCGTACGCCCGGTCGGTTATAAGGGCCCGCTTTCTCTTTATCCGTCCGTTGTCACCGGACACCGATTCACCCGGTCACTAGCCAAAGTTCCTGGTATTTGCCCGAACAACTCTACTGCAGCTCCGAGCGCTCTTCGGGCAGTTCGGTGGTGCAATTCGAGCCAGCGTGGCGGTTATTGACTGACCGTACGGTCTAATGCAATAGTGACTGCGTGGCGCAAACGAGGGCGGCATGGAGCTGAAAGCACGGTCCCGAAGTGCCGGTCGGGGGGATCACCTGGTCGACCGACATTGGAAACAAGGTGCTGCGCCAAGCGGCGGAAAGCGCCGAGCGCCGTCGCGGCGAGAGGTAGAGAGCAGAAGCCCGGAGTTGCATTCGCTGCCAGGTACTTCGAAACCTGCCGCATTGCAGAGCCTTTCGATACCAGCTCACCAGATCAATCAGACCGCGAGGCGGGTTCACGTCCACGCTCGCGATCCCCGTCCAGCGACCGTGCGTACCCCGCTTGACCCAGCAGTGCAGCCCTCGCGACTGAGTGCGCGGTCGGGTCAGGGGCGGCGCGGATGACCACCTCACACCTGACCGCCAGCAAAATAGGCCAAAGGATTCGACCGGGCACGGAAGTGGCCGGCGGGTTCTTCCGCATGTGCGTGCTGACCGGCAAGGCGCTCAGGCAGCCGTTCGAGTGGCGCGAGTTCATCTGGAACGGCTGGTTTCTCATGCGGGTATCACTGCTGCCCACGATCGCGGTGTCCATCCCCGAAACCGTGCTCCTCATTTTCACGCTCAACCTGCTGCTGGCCGAGATCGGCGCCGCCGACGTCTCGGGTGCCGGGGCCGCGATCGGCGCGGTCACCCAGCTCGGCCCGATCGTGACGGTGCTGGTGGTCGCCGGCGCGGGCGGCACCGCCATCTGCGCCGACCTCGGCGCGCGAACCATCCGCGAGGAGATCGATGCGCTCGAGGTGCTCGGCATCGACCCGATCCACCGGCTGGTGGTCCCCCGCGTCGTCGCCTCGACACTCGTCGCCGTACTGCTCAACGGCCTCGTGGTCGCCGTCGGCCTGGGGGGCGGCTACCTGTTCAGCGTGTACCTGCAGAACGTCTCGAGCGGTGCCTACCTCTCCACGCTCACGGCGCTCACCGGCCTGCCCGAGGTGGTGATCGCGTTCATCAAGGCGGCGACATTCGGGCTGATCGCCGGCCTGGTCGGCTGTTACCGCGGGCTGATCGTTCGCGGCGGGTCCAAGGGTTTGGGCACCGCCGTCAACGAGACGGTGGTGCTGTGCTTCATCGCCCTGTTCGCGGTCAACGCCGCGCTGACCACCATCGGCGTCCGATTCGGGACGGGGCGCTGACATGGCCGCGGCCACAGGGGTTCCCGCCCGCCACCTCCACGTTCCGCGGGCCGCCCTCATTCGATATGGGGAAGCCCCCGACCGAGTACTGGTCGAGATCGGGCAAATGGTCTGGTTCGCCCTGAGCGCAATCGGGCAGATCCCGTTCGCCGTGCACCGCTACCGCAAGGAGCTGCTGCGCATGGTGGCCCAGATGGGCATGGGCACCGGCGCGATGGCCGTGGTCGGCGGCACCGCCGCCATCGTCGGGTTCATCACCCTGTCCGCCGGCTCACTGGTCGCCATCCAGGGCTACGCGACGCTCGGCAACATCGGTGTCGAGGCATTCACCGGCTTCTTGGCCGCCCTGGTCAACGTGCGGTTCGTGGCGCCGGTGGCCGCCGGCCAGGCGCTGGCCGCCACGGTCGGCGCCGGCGCCACCGCCGAACTGGGCGCCATGCGCATCAGCGAGGAGATCGACGC
>NZ_LZJG01000538.1:0-1294 GCF_001667785.1 Mycobacterium sp. E3247
TCCCGGGTCCGCCTCGTCTGGGTGGGCATCGCGGGTTAGTTGTCGGTAGACCGCGTCGGAGAGGCGTCGTTTGAGGCAGCGCATGGCCTCGCGTTTGCTCTTCCCTTCGGATCGTTTGCGCTGGTAGTAGGTCCGGCCGGGGGTGTCGGAGCGGATCTGGGTGAGCGCCATGACGTGCAGACAGGCGTTGAGCTGGCGGTCACCTGCGCGGGAGAGCCGGTGGCGGACGACGTCGCCGGAGGACACCTCGATGGGGGCGGTGCCGGTGTAGGTGGCGAAGGCGGCTGCTGAGCGGAATCGGTGGACGTGTCCGACGCGGCTGATGATCTTGGCGGCCGAGACTGTTCCGATGCCGTGCAGCTCGGTGAGGGTGGTGCCCGAGGTGGTGACCGCGGACTGGATGTCGCCAGCGGCCTTGGCAATGCGGCGGTCGAGGTGACGGACTTCGGCCACCATGTCGACGGCCAAGGCGCGCAATGCCTTAGCGGCGGCATCTCGGGGACGGATCGCGCCTAGCAGCGTAGCGGCACGTTCGGCGGTCAAAGTGCCCGATGCTCCGCCGGGGCTCAGCTTGGTGAGCAGGACGTGCAGCCGGTTGATGGTTTGAGTGCGGGTCTTCACCAGATCCTCGCGGTGTTCGACTATTGCTCGTAGCGCGGTCGCGGCGTCATCGACGGTGACCGTCGTGAGGTGGGCGGCGTTGAGAGCGGCGATCCCGACCGACACGGCGTCGGCGTCGTCGTTCTTACGACCGTGCCCGGTGGACAGAAGCCGTACGCGGGCAGCGAGTTTGGCGGGAACGTCCATGACGTCCACTCCATCGTGGACCAGCTGGGCGGTCAACGGAGCGCCCATTCCGTGCGCCCCCTCGATGGCCCACATGCTGGCGTGCCAGGCGCGCGCGAAGCGGCGCAGTGACCGGTAGCCGTCCCGGCTGACCGATACCCGCAAGGTGGCCAAGGGCTGCAGAGACTCGCCGACTGCGACGGCGGTCCACGACGCTTTGTGGGGGTCGATGGCGATCACCACCCGTCGGTCGATGGTTAATACCGCTGACATGTCTCACTCCTCACTTCGATATGTTGAAAGCGAGGAGGGCACATCAACTTTCGGCTTAGCAGGCCTCTCTCAAGCCACTCCTCGTTTGCGGCGATGACCGGACGCAGGTCACTACTAAGTCAACCCCTACCGGTGACAGGTGCGCGTCGAGCGGAGCCGGCCACCGCCTAGAGAAGCATGGCTGCAGGCCACGCTCTCTTGCTCCCAATTCAACAAGTTGGTGGGCGTGGCGGGC
>NZ_LZJG01000539.1:0-1786 GCF_001667785.1 Mycobacterium sp. E3247
TGTTCGAGCGCTTCCTGTCGCCCGCCCGCGACGGGCCGCCCGACATCGACATGGACATCGAGTCCGACCAGCGCGAAAAGGTCATCCAGTACGTCTACGACAAATACGGCCGCGACTACGCCGCCCAGGTCGCCAACGTCATCACCTACCGGGGCCGGATCGCGGTGCGCGACATGGCCCGCGCCCTGGGCTTCTCGCAGGGGCAGCAGGACGCCTGGAGCAAGCAGCTCGGCCACTGGAACGGGCTGGCCGACTCGCCCGACTCGGATGTTCTAGAGGGCATCCCGCCGACGGTGGTCGAGCTGGCCAACCAGATCCGGAACCTGCCTCGGCACATGGGCATTCACTCCGGTGGCATGGTGATCTGCGACCGCCCGATCGCCGACGTGTGCCCGGTGGAGTGGGCGCGCATGGAGAACCGCAGCGTGTTGCAGTGGGACAAGGACGACTGTGCGGCAATCGGTTTGGTGAAATTCGACCTGCTCGGGCTGGGCATGCTGTCCGCGCTGCACTACGCGATCGACCTGGTGGCCGAGCACAAGGGGATCGAGGTCGACCTGGCCCGGCTCGACCTCTCCGAACCCGCGGTGTACGAGATGCTGGCCCGCGCCGATTCCGTCGGCGTGTTCCAGGTCGAGTCACGCGCGCAGATGGCCACCCTGCCGCGGCTGAAGCCGCGGATCCTCTACGACCTGGTGGTCGAGGTCGCGCTGATTCGTCCCGGGCCCATCCAGGGCGGGTCGGTGCACCCCTACATCCGGCGGCGCAACGGGCTGGACCCGGTGGTCTACGACCACCCGTCCATGGAGCCGGCACTGCGAAAGACGCTGGGGGTGCCGCTCTTTCAGGAGCAGCTGATGCAACTCGCGGTCGACTGCGCCGGGTTTTCCGCCGCCGAGGCCGACCAGCTGCGCCGCGCCATGGGCTCCAAGCGTTCGACCGAACGCATGCGGCGGCTGCGCGGGCGGTTCTACGACGGCATGCGCGCGCTGCACGGCGCGCCCGATGAGGTGATCGACCGGACCTACGAAAAGCTGGAAGCCTTCGCCAATTTCGGCTTCCCGGAAAGTCACGCGCTGAGTTTCGCGTCGCTGGTGTTCTACTCGTCGTGGTTCAAGCTGCACCACCCGGCGGCGTTCTGCGCGGCGCTGCTGCGCGCGCAGCCGATGGGTTTCTATTCGCCGCAGTCGCTGGTGGCCGACGCGCGCCGGCACGGAGTGACGGTGCACGGCCCGGACGTCAACGCCAGCCTGGCGCACGCCACGCTCGAGAACGCCGGAACCGAGGTCCGCCTCGGGCTGGGCGCCGTCCGCCACATCGGCGACGACCTCGCCGAGCGGTTGGTGCAGGAGCGAAAGGCCAACGGCCCGTTCGCTTCCCTGCTGGACCTGACGGCCCGGCTGCAACTGAGCGTGCCGCAGACCGAGGCGCTGGCGACGGCTGGCGCGCTGGGCTGCTTCGGCATGTCGCGGCGCGAGGCGCTGTGGGCGGCCGGGGCCGCGGCCACCCAACGGCCGGACCGGTTGCCCGGCGTGGGCTCGTCCTCGCACGTCCCTGCGCTGCCCGGGATGAGCGAGCTGGAGCTGGCCGCCGCCGACGTGTGGGCCACCGGCGTCTCCCCGGACAGCTACCCGACGCAGTTCCTGCGGGCCGACCTGGACGCGATGGGCGTGGTGCCCGCCGAGAGGCTGCTGGACGTGCCCGACGGTGACCGCGTGCTGATCGCCGGCGCGGTGACCCACCGGCAGCGGCCCGGGACGGCCCAGGGGGTGACGTTTCTCAACCT
>NZ_LZJG01000540.1:0-13664 GCF_001667785.1 Mycobacterium sp. E3247
GTGCTGCGCGGATACAAGACCAGCGAGGTGGACTGGGTGCTGGACCGGCTGGCCCGCGAGCTCGAGGCGCTGCGCGGTGAGCTGGCCGCGGTGCACGCCCCGGCGTCACCCGAAGGCGAGCCCGAGGCCGTGGAACCCGGGGACCGCGAGGAACGTCTGGACTAGATGTGAGCGATGACGGGCTGGTTCGGTGTGGTTGGGCGGCCATTCGCCCCGGACCCGATTTCCAGATGTACCGCGACTACCACGACCAGGAGTGGGGTCGCCCGGTGCACGACGGGCTGGCGCTGTTCGAGCGGATGAGCCTGGAGGCCTTCCAGAGCGGGCTGTCGTGGCTGATCATCCTGCGCAAGCGGGAGAACTTCCGGCGGGCTTTCGCCGGGTTCGATTTCGAGCGGGTCGCCGGCTACACCGAAGACGACGTACAGCGGCTGATGGCGGATACCGGCATCGTGCGCAACCGGGCCAAGATCGACGCGACGATCGCCAACGCGCGCGCCGCGGCCGAGCTGGGAAGTGCGGCGGACCTGTCGAAGCTGCTGTGGTCCTTTGCGCCCGAACCGCGTCCCCGGCCCGCTGACGGCTCCGAGATTCCTTCGGCCAGCGAGGAATCGAAGGCGATGGCGCGTGAGCTCAAGCGGCGCGGGTTCCGCTTCGTCGGGCCGACCACCGCCTATGCGCTGATGCAGGCGACCGGGATGGTCGATGACCATGTCCGGGGCTGCTGGGTGCCTTCTGCCCGGTGACGATGCGGGCCGCCTGCGGCCCGCTGAGGAGGCGGGCAATCAGGTTCTGCCCGGTGACGATGCGGGGCGGGCGGTCGGGTTCAGCCGCCCGCTAAGCCCGCAGAGCCGGGTCTTTGTACAACTCGTGACCTGGATAGGGAACAATGGGGGGGTGATTTGGCAGTTCGATGTCGGGTATGGCTGGAAAATCGCTGGCGGGGCATGCTCGGCGCCGACCAGGTCCGCAAAGGCGGGCCAGCTCGAACCTGGAGGGAGCACTCGATGGCGGCGATGAAGCCCCGGACCGGCGACGGTCCTCTGGAAGCAACCAAGGAGGGGCGCGGCATCGTGATGCGGGTACCACTTGAGGGTGGCGGTCGACTGGTCGTCGAGCTGACGCCCGACGAAGCCGCAGCCCTCGGTGACGAACTCAAGGGTGTCACGAGCTCCAGCTGAGACGTGCCGGCGGACGGCCGCCGCTACGCACACACCTTTCGGTAGATGTCCAGGGTCTGCTCGGCGACGCGGGCCCAGGAGAATTCCTCGACGCAGCGCTGGCGTCCCGCCTCGCCGTAGCGCTTCGCCTTCTCGGAGTCGGCGACGAGATCATTGACCGCTTCGGCCAGCCTCGCCTCGTAGCCGGTCGGGTCGCCGGCGTCGTAATGCACCAGTGAACCCGTCACCCCGTCGACGACCACCTCGGGTATCCCCCCGACATCGGACGCCACCACGGCCGTCGCGCACGCCATCGCCTCCAGGTTCACGATACCCAGCGGCTCATACACCGATGGACAGACGAAAACCGTTGCGGCCGAAAGTATTTCGCGGATCTCGCCGACGGGCAGCATCTCCCTGATCCAGAACACGCCCTGCCGGTGGTCGGTCAGCCGTTCCACCGCGGACCGGATCTCGTCGGCGATCTCCGGAGTGTCGGGGGCGCCCGCGCACAGCACCACCTGCACCTCGGGGGCGAACCGGTGCGCCGCCGCAACCAGGTGGGCCACACCCTTCTGCCGGGTGATCCGGCCGACGAACGCCACGGTGGGCCGGTGCGGGTCGACCCCGAGTTCGGCCAGCACCGACCCGGTTTCCATCGGCCCGGACGGATACCAGACGTCCGTGTCGACGCCGTTGCGGACGACGTGCACCAGGCTGGGGTCCAGGGCGGGATAGACCCGCACAATGTCTTCACGCATCGCGGAGCTGACCGCGATGACGGCGTGCGCGGCCTGAACCGCCGTGTGCTCCACCCACGTCGACACGCGATAGCCACCGCCGAGCTGTTCGGCCTTCCACGGCCGCAGCGGCTCGAGCGAATGAGCGGTCAGGACGTGGGGGACGTCGTAGAGCAACGCGGCCAGGTGCCCGGCCATGCCGGTGTACCAGGTGTGCGAATGGACGACGTCGGCCGCTGACGCGGCGTTGGCCATCATCAGGTCCGCGGACAACGTCGTCAGCGCGGGGTTGGCGCCCCGCAAGCGCGGATCAGGCTGGTGCACGGAGGCGTTCGGCCGGGGCGCGCCCATGCAGTGCACATCGACCGCGCACAATCGGCGCAGCTGGGCGACCAGTTCGGTGACATGTACACCGGCGCCCCCGTAGACCTCTGGTGGGTACTCCCGAGTCATCATCGCCACCCGCATACCCGCACGGTAGTTCGGTGACGACGAGGCCCGCGAGTCGGGCCGAGAAGTCGCCGGACCGTCGAGCCTGTCGGTGACGACGAGGCCCGCGAGTCGGGCCGACAATCGATGGCCGGAACCCCGGGAACCAAATACCTTGACGGACAGCCGCACAGAAGATCGCCAATTAGCACGGTCCCTCTGGCAGCGTTTCGCGACGGCCGATAGGTTTGAACCATGAGGGAAGCGCCACACGTGCTGGGCATTGTCCTGGCCGGCGGTGAGGGCAAGCGGCTGTATCCGCTGACCGCGGACCGGGCCAAGCCCGCAGTTCCCTTCGGTGGCGCATACCGGCTGATCGATTTCGTGCTGTCCAACCTCGTCAATGCCCGCTATTTGCGGATCTGCGTTCTCACTCAGTACAAGTCGCATTCACTTGACCGTCATATTTCGCAGAATTGGCGGCTGTCCGGTCTGGCCGGTGAGTACATCACCCCGGTACCCGCGCAGCAGCGCCTGGGCCCGCGCTGGTACACCGGCTCCGCCGACGCGATCTACCAGTCACTCAATCTGATCTACGACGAAGACCCCGACTACATAGTCGTTTTCGGCGCCGACCACGTGTATCGGATGGACCCCGAGCAGATGGTCCAGTTCCACATCGAAAGCGGGGCCGGCGCAACGGTGGCCGGCATCCGGGTGCCGCGCAGCGAGGCCAGCGCGTTCGGGTGCATCGACGCCGACGATTCCGGGCGCATCCGCGCTTTCGTGGAGAAGCCGTTGGATCCGCCGGGCACACCGGACGACCCGGACTCGACGTTCGTATCGATGGGCAACTACATCTTCACCACGAAGGTGCTCATCGACGCCATACGCGCCGACGCCGACGACGACCACTCCGACCACGACATGGGCGGCGACATCATCCCGCGCCTCGTGGCCGACGGGATGGCAGCGGTCTACGACTTCAAGGACAACGAGGTACCGGGCGCCACCGATCGCGACCGAGGGTACTGGCGTGACGTGGGGACGCTGGACGCGTTCTACGACGCCCACATGGACCTGGTGTCGGTGCACCCGGTGTTCAACCTCTACAACAAGCGCTGGCCGATTCGCGGCGAGTCCGAGAACCTGGCGCCGGCCAAATTCGTCAACGGCGGCTCGGCGCAGGAGTCGGTCGTGGGCGCCGGCAGCATCATCTCGGCGGCCTCGGTGCGCAATTCGGTGCTGTCGTCCAACGTCGTGGTCGACGACGGCGCGATCGTCGAGGGCAGTGTGATCATGCCGGGCGCCCGGGTCGGCCGGGGCGCGGTGGTGCGCCACGCCATCCTGGACAAGAACGTCGTCGTCGGCCCCGGCGAGATGGTCGGCGTGGACCTGGAGAAGGACCGGGAGCGCTTCGCGATCAGCGCCGGCGGTGTGGTCGCCGTGGGCAAGGGCGTCTGGATCTAGCCGCCCGCTACGGAATCTCTGGGACCAGCAGGTGCGCATCGTGGCGCGGGCCCCAGTGCAGTGTGACGCGACCGCGCGGCGAGCCGGCGTAGGCCGCGGGGAGTTGGCCGGTGAGCGGGTTCCGCGGGCACAACCAGCGGCCGGCGACCACCAGCCGCAGCCGCTCACCGGCGCGGAACAGGGTCGCCGACGGGCCCAGCGCGACGTTGACCTCGACGACCTCGTGGGCCGCGACGGGCTGCGGGTCGGTGCATGCGGCCACGGGTTCCCACGGCCTGGACAGGTCGGGGTCCAGCGCGCGCAGCGCGACTCGCTGCCAACCGGTGCTGACCCGGTCGCGCCCGTAGCCGTACGAGCCCTCGAATGCGACAAACCGGTCCCCGAACCTGCCGGAGCGCCACTTCTCCACGCCGACGAACAGGTTGGCGTCGTCGCAACCGTGCAATTGGACCCACAACCGCGCCGCCATCGGCCCCGTCAACTCGACGTCCGCGGGAACCGTCCAGCTGAAAGCGGCCGCCGCAGCACGGGTTTCGAATGTGATGCTGCCCGGCTGCGGCGGGCGCCGGGCGGCCAGTGCCCCGCCCGTGTCGAGATACAAAGGCCGCCAACGGGTGCGCGCCAGCGGCCAGTCGGCTTCTTCGCGCACTGCCGCGACGGTGTCGCGGTCTTCCCGGACCTCGAGGCGGACGCTGCGCGAACCGGGCGCCCCGTCCAGCGCGGCGCGGAAAAACTTCAGCTGCTCGGCCAACGCGGGCCCGGAATAGAAGGTCGCCCATTTCCCCGCGCGGTGGGTGTAGAGGCGGGCGTGCCTGGAACCGGCGTCCGTGAACGCGCGGATGGAGCCCCGGCTGTGCAGGTTGTTGTCGGAGAAGCTGCCGCACACCAGCATCGGCACGTCGATGGCGGACAGCCCCGGCACCAGGGAGCGCCAGAACTCGTCGCGCAGCGGGTGGGCGTCCTGCATCCCCTCCAGGTCGTAGGCCTGCCGGGTGTCGCGTCGCACGATCCGCGACCACATGCGGGTGAAGCCCCGCTCCCGGACGCCACCCGGAAAGCTCAGGTCGCGGTAGGCGTCGGTGAAGCCCTCCCAGGGACAGATGGCCTTCAGTGCCGGGGGGCGCAGCGCCGCGACGGCGTACTGGCTGATGGCCAGGTACGACACGCCCAGCATGACGACCCGCCCATCGCTCCACGGCTGGTCGGCAATCCACTGCACGACGTCGTAGGTGTCCTCGGCCTCCCGGCGCGACAACAGCTTTCCGGTGCCCTCGGAGTGGCCGCAGCCGCGGGCGTCGGAGTTCACCACCACGAACCCCTGCGCGGTCCACCACGCCGGATCGGGTGCCTCCCAACCGGTCAGAGCCGAGAAGGTCACCGGCCGAGGCTGGCGCAGAATCCGGTACTGCACGGAGAACGTCCACCTGCTGCCGCGCCGTTTCGGCAGGTTGTCCTTGCCATAGGGGTGGATGCTCAGAATCACCGGCCGGGCCGGCGCGACGGCCTCCCGGAACACGTTGAGCCGCAACACCGTTCCGTCGCGGGTCGGCACGCCCACGTCGCGCTCGACGCGTAGGCCGGCCGGCGGATCGGTCACGGTGACGGGGGGCGCGGCCAGACCGCGCAGGCGGCTCACCGCGTACCGGAGTGCACCGGGCCGCCGCCACGGCCGGTCCCGGGTGGGCGCGGGATTTCGGGCCACGCGACTACCCTAGGCGGGTCGTCTTGGCGATTACCAGATGTAGGGCACCAGCCGGTAGCGCACCCGCTGCCGGTATTCGCGATACCCGGTCAGCTCCTCGGTGAGCAGCTTTTCCTCGTCGAGGATGCGCAGTGCGAGCATGACGCCGCCCGGGAGGACGAACAGCAGTCCCCAATAGGAGCCGAGCGCCAAGGGCATGCCGATCATCATGATCACGTTTCCGACGTACATGGGATGGCGCACGAATCGGTAGAGTCCGTCGGTCACCAGCGTCTGGCCCGACTCCACGGTGATGGTGGCGCCGGCATAACCGTTTTGGACGATCACCAGCATGGCGAGCCCGAGTCCCGTCACCACCAGGACGTCGCCGACCACACATAGCCACGCCGGCACCGACGACCAGCCGAACCGGTGATCGAGCGCGCTGACCACCATCGTCACGAACAGGGTCAGAAACGAGCCGGTGATGATGAATTTCTGGGCCGCCCGGGGTTCGGCCCGTGGGCCCGCGTTCATGCGCCGCCGCAGCGCGGCGGGGTTGTGGCGCGCAAGGTAGATCACCGGGACGATCGTGGCCGCCATGAAGACGGCGATGAAAACCCATGCCTGCCAATAGCGCAACGTGCCCGCCGGCACGAAGAGGATCAACCCGAACGACAGGATCCCCCAGAGCGACCTCAGCGTCACGCGGATACCGGTTTTCACGACGCCTTCTAGCTACGCAGGTCGCGGCGTCGGAAGGCCATGACACCGAGCGTAATCAGTCCGGTGTCGATGGCCAACAGCCAAAGCAGCGGCACACCGGTGAAATCCGCGCCGACCCGGGGGATGTGGGCGAACGGTTCCAGGTCGAGCAGCCACTGCGGGAAGCCGGCCAACGACCCGATCAAGTACAACGCGATGAACCCGACGAGAACGCCCCAGGCCACGGGGGTGAATCGCGGGGCGAGACCGAACACGGCGACGGTCACCGCCGACAGCAGCCAGACGGCGGGCAGCTGGACGGCCGCGCTGCCCATCACGACGGCCAGCTTGCCGCCGACGTCGCCCGCCGCGGCGCCGTAGACGAGCCCGGCGGCAACACCGCTGACCAGCATCGCCACCGCGGATCCGAGCAGCGCCGCCAGCAGGTGGCTCGCCAGCCAACGGGTTCGCGACACCGCGCCGGCCAGGGTGGTCTCGGCTCGTTGGGCCGTTTCCTCCTGGTGCAGCCGCAATGTCAGCGAGACGGTGAATGCGGCGGCCGCCATGCCCAGCATGGTGAAGGCGACGGCGATGAATGCCTCCGCCAACGCGTTGGTGCCGCCCATCCGGACGACGATGTCGCGCGCGGCGTTGCTGTTGCCGAGCTCGTCGCCGATGCCGTGCACCACGCTGCCCAGCAACACGCCATACAGGCAGAGGCCCACCGTCCACAGCACCAGGGCGCCGCGGTCCAGCCGCCAGGCCAGCCCGAATACATTGCCCAGCGCGGGCGCCGCGGAGCCCGGACCGGGGCGCTCGGCGACGAGGCCGGCGCCGACGTCTCGGCCGGCCAGCAGGCGGTAGGCCACCAGAGTCAGCGCGACGGTCGTCGCCACGTGCAGCGCCAGCACCGACCAGTGGTCTCCCGCGTACGGCCGGACTTGCAGCGACCACCCCAGGGGCGAGAGCCACGACAGCGAACCGGAACCGGCGTCGCCGAGGGCGCGCAGCGTGAAGGCGGCTGCCAGGACCGCAAACGCGGCCCCGCGGGCGGTCCGCGCACTCGGTGACAGTTGGGCGGCCACCGCGGCGACCGCGGTGAACACCAATCCAGAGCAAGCGAGCGCGGCGCCGAACGCGAGCGACCCGCCGGGTGGGACATCGGTGGTGAGCAGTCCCGCCGCGCCGATCACGCCGGTGGCGACGCTGGCCCCGAAGGACAACAGCAGCGCGGCGCTGAGGCCGGCGTAGCGGCCGACCGCGGTGGAGTCGAGGAGTTCGGTTCGGCCGGCCTCCTCGTCGGCGCGGGTGTGCCGGATGACGGTCAGGATGACGGCCACCGAGATCAGCAGGTGAAACATCCCCGCCTTCCAAATGCCAACGGCCCCAAGGCTGTCGTTGTAGACCTGGCCGTAGAGCGCGCGCTGTGCTGGGCTCGCCATGATGGACGCGGCGAACCCGGCGCGTGTGGCCTGGGTGGGGTAGACCTTTTCGATGCTGCCGACGTACACCGTTGCCAGCGGCACGGACAGCAGTAACACCCACAGCGGCAGTGAGATTCGATCGCGGCGCAGGTAGAGCCGCAGCATTGCGAGCGTTCCCGTGAAGTTCGGCCGGCGTTGCGGCGCGGGGTGGGCCGGACGGTGCGACCGATCCAAGGTTGCGGTGGTCATGATGCGGACACCCTGCCCGCCGTGTCGTAGTGGCGCAGGAAGAGTTCCTCGAGCGTCGGCGGCTGGCTGACGAGGCTGCGCACACCGGCGTCGCCGAGCGCGCGGATCAGTTCGCCCAGGCTTTCGCTGTCGACCTGGGCGCGCAACGTGTAACCCTCGACGCTGACGTCCGCTACGCCCTTGATCCGGGTGAGGTCGCCGGGGTCGCCGGTCATCTCGGCCCTGATCGAAGTGCGGCTGAGATGCCGCATGGAGTCCAGCGAGCCGCTCTCGATGGTCCTGCCGGCGCGGATGATGGTCACCCTTTCGCACAGCGCTTCCGTCTCGGCCAGAATGTGACTGGACAACAAAACCGTCGTACCCCGGTCGCGCGCCTCGGCGACGCACTGCTGAAAGACGTTCTCCATCAGGGGGTCCAGGCCGCTGCTGGGCTCGTCCAGGAGCAGCAGGCGGGCTCGCGAGGAGAAGGCCGAGATCAGGGAGACCTTCTGCCGGTTGCCCTTGGAGTAGGTCCGCGCCTTCTTGTGCGGGTCGAGGTCGAAGCGCTCGATCAACTCGGCGCGGCGCCGGTGATCGATGCCGCCGCGCATGCGGGCCAGCATGTCGATGGTCTCGCCCCCGGTCAGCGTCGGCCACAGCGTGACATCGCCGGGCACGTAGGCGATTTGGCGGTGCAGCTCCACCGCGTCGGTCCATGGGTCACCGCCCAGGAGGCGCACGGTGCCGCCGTCCGCCCTGACCAGACCCAGCAGGATGCGGATGGTCGTCGACTTCCCCGCGCCGTTGGGGCCGAGGAAGCCGTGCACCTCGCCTTCGCGCACGGTGAGGTCGAGGCCGTCGAGCGCGTGCACCGCCCCGAATCTCTTTGTCAGGCCGCGGATTTCGATGGGCGCGGCAGTGTCAACTGGCATCGGTTTCTCCTTGATCTTCGGCGGCCAGGAAGGCGTCGTACATGGTGCGGTCGACCATCAGCCCTTCGGTGTAGATCTCCAGCGCGGGCAGCACCATCTCGCGGGCATAGTCGCGCAGGACCGCCCGGATATCCGTTGGGGTTTCATGCATCTGCAGATACAGCAGAAAGCCGCCACCGCCGGTGATGCCCAGGTACCGGGCCCGGGCGTGCGGGTCCCGGCTGGGCTTGATGGTGCCTGCCCGCACGCCCTCGTCCAGGTACTCTTCGGCGTTGTCGATCATTCTGCGCCACAACATGTTCGCCAGTTCTCCGCCGGACTGCATGCTGCGGACCAGGTAGGCCATCATCGGCGCGTACGACTCGATCTCGGCCATCTGGGCGAACCAGGTGGCGGGGTCGTTCGACCTGAGAGCCTCGGACTTGCTGTTGCGGATCTCTTCGGCGATGTAGTCGTCACACGCCTTGCGCAGGCCATCCTTGGAACCGAAGTGGTGGATGACCAGCGCGGCGCTCACGCCTGCGGCTTCGGCGATCGCGCGCAGCCCGACGCCGAACCCCTGCTCGCCGAACTGTTCGATCGCCGCGTCCCGGATCCGGGCGGCGGCGGTCAGGTCGGCTGAACGCATGTTCAGTAGGCTAAACGCGCGTTCAGTCGCGAGTCAAGGGGGTGGCCCGTCAAGAATCGGTCAAGAATCCGTATGGGTGTGGTGCGCGGACTAATCGCGCACGGCGGCCAAAATGCCGTCGCCGAGTGGCACCAGCGCCGGGGTGAGCCGCTCGTCCTCCGCGATGAGCCGCGCCGCCTCCCGCACCGCGATCACCTCCGCGTCGCGGGCGGCGGGATCGCCGGCACGCCCCCCGAGGGCGGCCCGGTGCACCACGATGACGCCGCCGGGTCGCAGCAGCCGCACGCCCTCCACGACGTAATCGGGCTGATCAACCGGGTCTGCGTCGATGAACACCAGGTCGTAGGACTCGTCGGCCAGCCGGGTGAGGACCTCCTGGGCCCGGCCGCTGATCAACCGGGTGCGCGACGGCCCGATCCCGGCCTCGGAGAAGGCCTGCTTGGCGAGCCGCAGATACTCGGGCTCGATGTCGATCGTCGTCAAGACGCCGTCGTCGCTCATGCCGGACAACAGCCACAGCCCGCTGACCCCGGCACCGGTGCCCACCTCGGCGACGGCCTTGCCGCCGCTGAGTTTGGTCAACAGGCTCAGCAGCGCACCCACCGCCGGCGTCACCGCGCCCGCGCCGATGTCCATCGCGCGCTCGCGGGCGGCCGCCAGCAGCGCGTCCTCCGAGATCGACCCCTCGGCGTGCGCGAAGAGGGATTCGGCTCGACTGGGCGCCGGCTGGCCGGGGGTTTCTGCGTCGGTGCCGTCCATGCCCGCAGCGTATTCCACTTCGGTGCGCGGCCCGGCGTGGCACGCCTAAGCCGCCCCGCCACGACACGCCCGGCAACGTCGAGGCGTTTAGTTTCCCCCCGCGGCGGATATCTCCTGCGCAGCGATGGTAACGATCCGGTTTCTCAGGTTGAGCTCAGATTGTTCATATATCGCACATACGCCGATACGCGACGGTGTCCCTATGGATCGCGGAACGCGTTGGCACGGGAATACGGACTGGCGGCCACGTGTTGCCGCCGGTGACGACTTGTCGCTTTTGGGCAGGACGGATTCGGAGGATCTGATCATCACCACGCTTTTGGGCCCGACCAGCATGTCGCACGCGCAGGACTGCCCCGCAGACGAGTGGGTGGAGCCGTCCGACGGGTTGCAGGGCACCGCGGTCTTCGACGCGACCGGGGACAAGTCCACGATGCCCTCGTGGGACGAACTGGTGCGTCAGCACGCCGACCGGGTGTACCGGCTGGCCTACCGCCTCTCCGGCAATCAGCACGACGCCGAGGACCTCACCCAGGAGACGTTCATCCGAGTCTTCCGGTCGGTGCAGAACTACCAGCCCGGGACGTTCGAAGGGTGGTTGCACCGCATCACCACCAACCTGTTCCTGGACATGGTGCGCCGGCGCGCCCGGATCCGGATGGAGGCGCTGCCCGAGGATTACGAGCGGGTGCCCGCCGACGAGCCGAATCCCGAAGAGATCTACCACGATTCGCGGCTCGGCCCCGATCTGCAGGCGGCCCTGGATTCGCTGCCACCGGAGTTCCGCGCCGCGGTCGTGCTGTGTGACATCGAGGGCCTGTCCTACGAGGAGATCGGCGCGACGCTGGGCGTGAAGCTCGGCACCGTGCGTAGCCGCATCCACCGCGGACGTCAGGCCCTGCGCGACTACCTGGCCGCGCATCCCGAACCCGGTCCCGGCCGCAACGCGCTGCACGCCGAGTCGGCGTAGCCCGGCGAACGCAGGCCTGCCACGGCCCGCGATGCCAGCGGTTTTGCCGCCTGTAGACGGGGTATTGCGCCCCGCCTCGCGCTACATTCGAGGGGTAGGCGCAACGAAAGGACCCGGCGATGCCCGATCGAGGACATGTCTTCCGGCGTGCGTTCTCCTGGCTTCCCGCTCAGTTCGCCTCTCAAAGCGATGCGCCCGTCGGCGCCCCGCGCCAGTTCGGTTCCACCGAGCACCTCTCCGTGGAGGCCATCGCGGCCTTCGTCGACGGTGAGTTGCGGATGAACGCGCACCTGCGGGCCGCGCATCACCTGTCGCTGTGCCCGCAGTGCGCGGCAGAGGTGGACGATCAGAGCCGGGCGCGTGCGGCGCTGCGGGACTCGCAACCGATCCGCATCCCGAGCACGCTGCTCGGGATGCTGGCGGAGATTCCCTACGATTCGCCCGACGATGCGAGCAACCGGGCGGCCGACCGTTTTGCTGACCGCGACGCCCGTGAACAGCGCAAGCGCCGCTAGCTCGACACCTCCTCTTCGAAATCCCCGCAATTGATCCGGCCGAATTTTGCGCACGCCGCCCGTGCGCTCATGGGCGAGGTGCGCGGAACCGTGGATACTAGGGTGGACACAACCGCGCCGGTGTTGCACATCTCGCCCGGTGAAGGGCCCGTCTCGAGCGCTCAAGAAGAGGATCCGAAGGGGTAACGTGACCTCCGATCAAGGCTTCGACCAGAAGCAGGACAGCGGCAAGAACCGCGGCAGCCGTTTGGCGCCGCGCCCCATCTCGCGTCCGCCGGTCGACCCCGCCTCGCGTCAACTGTTCAGCCGGCCCGACGGGCTGCGCGGATCCTTCGTGGCCGATCGCGTCCGCCCGCCGAAGTATCGGGACCAGAGCGAGTTCAGGCCCCACGACGAGCCGGCCGATCCCGTGCTTCAGGAGGCGTTCAGCCGGCCGGTCGGCAGCCCCGACTCGCTGCAGCGCCACCCCGTCGACGCCGGTGCGCTCGCGGCCGAGAAAGACGGTGTCGAGCCGGACGAGGCCGACGATCCGTGGCGTGACCCGGCGGCGGCGGCGGCGCTGGGCACCCCGGCAGTGGCCCCGTCGGGACCCCGGAGGCCGCAGGGCTACGGCGGCAAGCTCGGTGTGCGCGATGTGCTGTTCGGCGGCAAGGTGTCCTACCTGGCGTTGCTCGTCTTGCTGCTGATCGCGTTGCTCATCGGTGTGATCGGCGGGGTGGTCGGTCGCAAGACGGCCGAGGTGGCCGAGGCCTTCACCACCTCGAAGGTGACGCTGTCGACCAACGGCAACGGCGAAGGCCCGGCCGGTCGCTTCGCGAAGGTGGCGGCCGCGACCGCCAACTCGGTGGTGACCATCGAGTCCAAGAGTGATCAGGAGGGCCTGCAGGGCTCCGGCGTGGTGGTCGACGGTCGCGGCTACATCGTCACCAACAACCACGTGATCTCCGAGGCGGCCAACAACCCCAGCCAGTTCAAGACGACCGTGGTGTTCAACGACGGCAAGGAAGTGCCGGCCAACCTCGTCGGCCGCGACCCCAAGACCGACCTGGCCGTGCTCAAGGTCGACAACGTCGACAACCTCAGCGTGGCCCGGTTCGGCGACTCGGACAAGGTGCGCGTCGGCGACGAGGTGCTCGCGGCCGGTGCGCCGCTGGGCCTGCGCAGCACCGTGACCCACGGCATCATCAGCGCGCTGCACCGGCCCGTCCCGTTGTCGGGGGAGGGCTCGGACACCGACACCGTCATCGACGCCCTGCAGACCGACGCGTCCATCAACCACGGCAACTCCGGTGGCCCGCTGATCGATATGGATTCGCAGGTGATCGGCATCAACACCGCGGGTAAGTCCCTGTCCGACAGCGCCAGTGGGCTCGGCTTCGCCATCCCGATCAACGAGGCGAAGGAAGTCGCGCAGACGCTGATCAAGGACGGCAAGATCGTGCACCCGACGCTGGGGATCAGCACCCGCTCGGTGAGCAACGCGATCGCCTCCGGGGCCCAGGTCGCCAACGTGAAGGCGGGAAGCCCCGCGCAAAAGGGCGGAATCCTGGAGAACGACGTCATCGTCAAGGTCGGTAACCGCACGGTCGCCGATGCCGACGAGTTCGTCGTCGCCGTGCGCCAGCTGACCATCGGCCAGGACTCCCCGATCGAGGTGGTCCGCGACGGCCGGCACGTCACCCTCACCGTCAAGCCCGACCCCGACGGCAGCTAGATGTTCGGCAGCCTGAGCTGGGAGCACATCCTGGTCCTCGTCGTGGTCGGGTTGGTGGTCCTCGGCCCGGAGCGGCTTCCCGGCGCGATCCGCTGGACGTCGACCGCGCTGCGCCAGGCTCGCGACTACCTCAGTGGGGTGACCACCCAGTTGCGCGACGACCTCGGGCCCGAGTTCGACGATCTGCGGGTTCCGCTGAGCGAACTGCAGAGACTGCGAGGGATGACTCCGCGCGCCGCCCTGACCAAGCACCTGCTCGACGGCGACGATTCCTTCCTCACCGGGAACTTCGACAGACCGGCCAACGGG
>NZ_LZJG01000541.1:0-719 GCF_001667785.1 Mycobacterium sp. E3247
AACGGCGAGAAGTGGTACACCTCAGGGGCGTCCATTTCTCAGCTGGCACTGGTGATGGCCAAGACCGATCCCGACGCCCCTCGTCATCGGCAATACACCACCTTCTTGGTGGAGCTGCCCAACGCGGGTTTCGATATCGTCCGCAATATCCCTATCATGGGCGAATCCGATATCCCCACCTACCAGGGCGAAATCCAGATGGGCCACGCCGAAGTGCGCATCAACGACCTCGTTGTCCCCCACGAGAACATTCTCGGCGGACTTGGACAGGGCTTTGCCATGGGCCAGCATCGCCTCGGCTACGGCCGGCTCCGGCACGGGATGTGGAGCGTGGCCAAAGCTCAGGCAGCCTTGGATATGGCCACCGCACGTGCGTGCGAGCGTGTCACCTTCGGCAAGCGCGTCGCCGATCGGCAAGGCATCCAGTGGATGCTCGCCGATTGCGCCGAGAAGCTCTACATCACGCGACTGATGATCCTGCACCTGGCCTACAAAATGGAGCACGGGCACGACCTGCGCATCGAGAACTCGATGGCCAAAACCTATATCGCCAACATGCTGATCGAGGTGATCGACACGGCGTTGCAGATACACGGGTCCTTGGGCTACACCCACGACCTGCCGTTGGCGGCCTGGCTCTCAGAGGCGAGAATGAGCCGCATCGTCGACGGCCCCGATGAGGTGCACCGCTGGACGGTGGGGCGCAACGTCGTCAAGGC
>NZ_LZJG01000542.1:0-11218 GCF_001667785.1 Mycobacterium sp. E3247
GGCCCAGCAGCCGCGCCTCACGCGCCTGCTGGGCCCGCAGCCGCGCCTCGCGCTCCGCGGCCGCGGCCCGGCGCAGGGAATCCGCGCGCCCGCGTACGGCGTTGGCCCGCTCCTCGGCGGTGCGCACCGCCAGCCGGGCCTCCACCTCGGCACTGCGGGCGCCTTCGGCGGCGGCGGCGATCCGCTGCCGGACCTCCGCGTGGTTGGGCTCTTCGGCATGCACGTGCTGGGTCTCTTGCGCGTTGCGCAGCCGGGTTTCCAGCTGCGTGACTTCCTCGACCGTCTGCGTGCGGCCCGCTTCGAGCTCCTCGCGCTGCCGCAGCAACCTGTTCCACTCGTCGTCGGCGGTGCGGGCTTCCTGCCCGAGCCGGCCGAGCTGCTCGTACATCGCCGAGATCGCGGTGTCGGATTCGTTGAGCGCGGCCAGCGCCTGCTCGGCGGAGTCCTGGCGGGCGGCCTGTTCGGTCAGCGCCCCGGACAGCGCCGCGGTCAGCTGGGCGACCTGCGATTCCGCGGCGGCCAGCTCGTTGCCCGCCTTGTCGATTTCCGACGTCACCTCCAGCGTGGACAGCTTGCGGTCGGAGCCTCCGCTGACCCAGCCGGCGCCCACCAGGTCGCCGTCACGGGTGACCGCGCGCAACCGCGGGCGGCCCGCCACCAGTTCGAGCGCCTGGTCCAGGTCGTCGACCACCGCGACGCCGGAGAGCATCGCCGTGATGGCGCCGCGCAGGCGCGCGGGCACCTCGATCAGGTCCAGCGCCCACAGCGCGGAGCCGGGCAGCGCGTCACGCGACGCGGGGTCGTCGGCGGGCCAGTCGCCGAGCACCAGCGCCGCGCGCCCGCCGTCGGCCTGTTTGAGCGCGGCGACCGCGGACCGGGCCGCGCCGAGGCTCTCGGCGGCCAGCGCGTCGGCCGCCGAACCCAGCACCGCGGCCAGCGCCGCCTCGTAACCGGAGCGGACCTTGACCAGCTTGGCGACCGGGCCGAAAAGCCCTGCGCCAGCATGGTTTTCGGTGAGCCAGGCCGCACCATCCTTGCGTTCCAGCCCGACCGAGAGCGCGTCGATGCGGGCCCGCAGCGACGCCACCCGGCGCTCGGCGTCGCGTTCGGCGGCCTGCAGTTCGGCGACGCGTTCGTCGGCTGACCGCAGCGCGGCCACGGTCCGTTCGTGGTGCTCGTCGAGCCCCACCTCGCCCTGGTCGAGCTCACCGACGCGGCCCTGCACGGTTTCGAATTCGGCTTTGGACTGCTGCGCCCGGGCGGCGGCCTGTTCGATGCGTTCGGACAGCCGCGCGACACTGTCGTCGATCGATTCGACGCGTGCCCGCATGGTCTCCACCTGACCGGCCAGCCGCGCCAGGCCCTCGCGCCGGTCCGCCTCGGCCCGCACCGCGGCCAGGTGGGCCCGGTCGGCCTCGGCGGCCTCGCGCTCGCGCTCGCCGAGTTCGGCGCGGGCGGCTTCCAGGCGGGTGCGCGCCTCGGCCAGCTCGGCCAGCAATTGCTGCTCGGCAACCGCGACCCGCTCGGCCTCGGCCTCCAGCGCCTCGGGGTCGGTGTCGCTGGGCGGCGCCGGTTCCGTGTCGAGGTGCTGGGCGCGTTCGCTGGCGATGCGCACCGTGGCGGCCACCCGTTCGGCCAGCGCGGACAGCCCAAACCAGGTGTGCTGGACCGATTCGGCGCGGGCGGTGAGTTCGGCCACGGCCGCCTCGTGCGCGGTGAGCTCCTCCGACGCCACGGCCAGCCGGGTGGCGGCCTCGTCGTGCTCGCGGCGGATGGCGGCCTCGGCTTCGAAGATGGCGTCCCGTTCGACCTGCCGATTGACCAGGTCGTCGGCGGCCAGCCGCAGCCGGGCGTCGCGCAGGTCGGCCTGGATGGTCTGGGCGCGGCGGGCCACCTCGGCCTGGCGGCCCAGCGGCTTGAGCTGGCGGCGCAGCTCGGTGGTCAGGTCGGTCAGCCGGGCGAGGTTCGCCGACATCGCGTCGAGTTTGCGGAGGGCCTTCTCCTTGCGCTTGCGGTGCTTGAGCACGCCGGCGGCCTCTTCGATGAAGGCGCGACGGTCCTCGGGGCGCGACTGCAGGATCTCGTCGAGTTTGCCCTGCCCGACGATCACGTGCATCTCGCGGCCGATCCCGGAGTCGCTGAGCAGCTCTTGCACGTCCATCAATCGGCAACTGGCGCCGTTGATCTCGTACTCGCTGGCGCCGTCGCGGAACATGCGGCGGGTGATCGAGACCTCGGAGTATTCGATGGGCAGCGCGTTGTCGGAGTTGTCGATGGTGACGGTGACCTCGGCGCGACCGAGCGGGGCCCGCGAGGAGGTGCCGGCGAAGATGACGTCTTCCATCTTGCCGCCGCGCAGGGTCTTTGCTCCCTGCTCCCCCATGACCCACGCGAGGGCGTCGACGACGTTGGATTTTCCCGAGCCGTTGGGCCCGACGACGGCGGTGATGCCCGGCTCGAAACGCAGAGTCGTCGGCGATGCGAAGGACTTGAAGCCCTTCAGCGTCAGACTCTTGAGGTACACGGCGAGCCAGACTACCGCTCAAATCGCCCGTGCCAGCCTCACCGCGGGGTGTCGCCCGGGCCGAAATGTCCACGCCGAACACGCTGCGGCGCACTGGTCACAGTGGCCACATCAGTCACGGGGGAATGGGTGTGGGGCCGCGTCAGCGCTCGACGAAGCCGTCGAACCGCTCCTGCGGCGCTGACCAGTCCGCGATCACGTTGTCGACGCGGCCCGGCCGCGGCGGCCAGAACTCGCCCCCCTTGAGCAGGGTCAGCAGCTTCTCGCCGGCCGCGCGCGGCCCCTGGGCGACCACCAGCACGCGGCCGTCGGCCTGGTTGGCCGCGTATCCGGTAAGCCCTAGCTCGAGCGCCCGGGATCGCGTCCACCAGCGAAAGCCGACGCCCTGGACCTCCCCGCGCACCCAGGCGGTAAGCCTGACGTCAGGATCCGACATCGGCGACCTTGAAATCGATCTGCGTGCCGCCTTTGAGCGTGCGCCCGACGGTGCAGACCAGGTCGATCGCCCGGCCGACGACCACCAGCAGCCGCTCCTTGTCCTCCGCGGACAGGGCGGACAGGTCGAGCTCGAGCGTCTCTTCCAGCAGCGGATAGACCTCGTTCTCGCGGTCGGCGTCCCCGGACACCCTCACCACGGCCTTGTAGTCGTCGCCGAGCCTGCGGGCGAGCGGCTGATCGCTGGCCATCCCGCTGCACGCAGCGAGCGCGATCTTGAGCAGCTCGCCGGGGGTGAACACACCCTCGGCGTCCTCCGAGCCGACGAGCACCTGCGCACCGCGCGAGCTGTGTCCGGTGTACCGGCGCGACCCCGTGCGCTCCACCCATAGTTCGGTCATGCCCTACTTTTTACCGGGCGGCGCGTGCCCCACGCCGCGGGCATACTGCGTTTCATGGCCACCGTGGTCGCATTCCACGCCCACCCGGACGACGAGGTGATCCTCACCGGCGGCACGCTCGCACGTGCGGCGGCGGGCGGGCATCGCGTCGTCGTCGTCACCGCGACCGACGGACGGGTGCACAATGACGAAAGCGACTTCCGGCTGGGCGAATTGCATTCGAGCGCAGACATTTTGGGAGTCGATCGGGTCGAGTGTCTCGGCTACGCCGACAGCGGCTACGGCCCGCTGTTCTACCCGGACCCGCCGGGGCGGGTCCGTTTCGGGCGGGCGAACGTCGAGGAGGCCGCGCAGCAACTCGCGGCGATACTCGGCGAGGAAGGCGCCGACCTGCTGCTCAGCTACCAGCCCAACGGCGGGTACGGCCACCGCGATCACGTCCAGGTGCACCACGTCGGCAAGCGGGGCGCCGAACTCGCGGGGACACCGCGGGTGCTGGAGGCGACCATGCCGCGCGAATTACTGGTCCGCGTCGGCCATCTCGCCCGCATGTTGCGGCTCCCGGCGCCGTACGAGCCGGACGTCGCCCGCACCGCGTACGCGCCCCGGGCGAGCATCACCCACCGCATCGACGTCTTCGGATTCGCCCGCCAGAAGCGTGACGCGTTCGCCGCCCACCGCTCGCAGATCGGCGAATCCAGCGTGGGCGCCCGCATGTACGCAGCCCTGCTCCGGCTACCGCCCCAGGCGTTCGGCCTGCTCTTTCCCCGCGAATGGTTCGTCGACCCCGCCTTACCCGCGGGGATTTCGCGGCGGGACATCTTCGATTGACTGCCCCGTAAGCCCGAATCGAGCGTGCGTCCTGGGTGGCGCCGCCCGGCGTGTCGCCGCCCCGAACGCACACCCGAAGCCCTGAGCGCACACTCGATGACCGAGGCGCCCGCCGCGCCCTCAACGGACTATCAGCGACAGCAGCTTCTTGCCCAATGAGATTGCGGACGAATCGCTTTCGCACGACACCACCACGTCATCACCGGACCGCCGCCGCAGTTCGCGCTCGAAGACGTCGCGCAACGTGGACGACGCGGCCGGACACCCGTCGCAGGCACCCATCATTCGCACGGTCACGGTGCGGCCGGCCACCGAGACAAGCTCGATCGACCCGCCGTGCGAGGCAGCGAGCGCGCCGACGGGGCCCGCGAGCAGTTCCGCGGCAATGCTTTCCAGGCTTTCGGGGCTTTCCAGGCTTTCTGGGCTTTCCAGGCCGGGGGCGGACGATTCGTCGACCACCCAGTCCTGCGGGGCCACAAGCGCTTCGCAGAGCGCCTCGCGAACGTCGTCTCCCAAGTCGCGCCAGCTGCCACCCGCGCCGGCCGTGATCAGGATGCCGCCGGAATCCACCAGAATCTCTGCGATCGTCCCGGTGTCCAGCAGGGCGCCCAGCCCGCCCGGGGCCTGCCGAACGGTGCCGCGCGCCGGCAACCGGTCGGGCGGCACCACCCAGCGCAGCTGCTGAGGGTCCGCGGTGGCCGTGGCGTGGATCGGGATCATGCGCCCACCGCTATCGCGATCGATCGCGCGGCAAAGGCCATCGTCCAGGCCAGGACGAACATGTAGGACCAGGCGAAGGCGGGCCACCGCCACGAGTTGGTCTCGCGGCGCATCACCGCGACGGTGGACATGCATTGCAGCGCGAAGATGAAGTACGCCATCAGCGCGATGATGGTCGACGAGGTGAACACCTTGTGGCCGTCGTCGTCTGTCATGGCGACCAGGGCCTCATGCGGATCCTCGGGGTTCGTCGCCGCCGAGACCTGCCCCAGGGTCGACACGAAAACCTCACGCGCCGAGAAGGACCCGAGCAGCGCGACGTTGATGTGCCAATCGAACCCCAGCGGCTTGAATACCGGTCCGATCGCCTTCCCGACGTCGGCGGCGTAGCTGTGGTCCATCACGTAGGCGGTGGTCTCCGTCGGCGACATATGTGCGGTTTCGGCTTGCCGCGCGGGCAGATTGAGCAGCACCCACAGCACCACGGACGTGCCCAGGATGATGGTTCCGGCCTTGCGCAAGAACACTTTGGCCGAATCCCACATCGTGATGAGCACGGTCCTGGGCGAGGGGAAGCGGTACGGCGGAAGCTCCATCGTGAAGGGCAGCAGGTCGCTGCGCAGAATTGTCGACTTGAACAGCGACGCGGCGATCAGGGCCGAGGTGCCGCCGCACAGATACAGCAAGAACATCGCGATGCCCTGCGCGCTCAGCCCCCACCACTGGGTCTGCGGTGAAACCAAAAGCCCCACCAGCAGGGTGAACACCGGGAGCCGCGCCGAGCACGTCATCAGCGGCGCCGTGATGATGGTCGCGATCCGGTCGCGCGACGACGGCAGCGTCCGGGTGGCCATGATCCCCGGGATCGCGCACGCGAAAGAGGAGAGCATCGCGACGAACGCACGACCCTCCAATCCCGTCGCGGCCATCACCCGATCCATCAAGAACGCGGCCCGCGCCATGTAACCGACGTTCTCCAGCAACGCGATCAACAAGAACAGCAACACGATCTGCGGGATGAACTGCAATACCGTTCCCACGCCGCCGATGAGTCCCTGGCCGAGCAGTCCGCGCACCACGTAGTTGCCGACGTGGTCGCTCACCAGTACGCCGAGCCAGCCCAGCCCCTGACTCACCCGGTCCTGCAGTGGCGCGGCGACGGTGAAGACGACTTGAAAGAAGCAGAACATCACCGCGAAGAAGATGATGGTGCCCCACAGGGGATGGAGCACGATCGCATCGATTCCCCGGGTGCGCCGATCCGGTTGTGGCGCAACGTATCCGGCCGCGGCGAGCACCGATTTGCCCCAGGCGTCGATGGCATCGTCGTGAGATGGGGGCAGGATCGGGGGCCGTTGCCACCGGTCGAAGGACGCCAGTCGGGCGCGCAGGGTGTCGATCCCCGCGCCGCGGTGCGCGATCACGGGGACCACCGGAATCCCCAACGCCGTCGACAAGGCGTCGACGGCGACGGTGCCCCCGCGCGCGGTCAATTCGTCGGTCATGGTCAGTGCCAACAGGCACGGCACGTCAAGCCGCAGCACCTGTGCCACGAGGGTGATCGAGCGGTGCAGCGTGGTGGCGTCGGCCACCAACACGATCGCGTCGGGTCGATCGGCGTCGGCGATCTTGCCGGCCAGCAGGTCGGCCACGACTTGTTCGTCCGGGCTGATCGGCTGCAGGCTGTAGGTGCCCGGCAGATCCTCGACGGCGATCTCGACGTCGTCGACCTTGGTGATGCCCACCCTGCGCCCGACGGTGACGCCCGGGTAGTTGCCGGTCTTGGCGCGCAGGCCGGTGAGGTGGTTGAAGACGGAGGTCTTGCCCGCGTTGGGGCTGCCCACCAGCGCCACGCGCGCCACGCCCACGACCGCGAGCGCGGTACCGCCCTCCTCGTGGCAGGACGTCATGAGCCGCTTCCCGCGTCGACTTCGATCAGGCACGCTTCGCGCCGGCGCAAGCACAGCTCGGTGTCTTGAACGCGGTAGATGGTCGGGTCGCCCATGGGGGCGCGTCGAATCACCTCGACGTGGGATGCCGGCCGGAATCCCAGTTGCCGCAGCCGGCCCGCCACCACGGGCGGCGCCGCCGGCGCCACACCCACGATGGTTGCCCGCTGGCCCGGCGTGAGCTGGGCGAGCACTGTCGGAGAATCCGACACCCGAACTGAATCCCGCATTAGTAGCCCCGACGCCGAAGGTTCACCATGCACCCAGGATAACGATGCTAGGTGAGGATAACCTCACCTTTCTCCGAAACGTTCGCGACCTCCCGTGCGCCGCGTCGAGCGTGCTTCCCCGGCGACACCGCCCGGCGTGTCGCGACCGTCGACGCACGCGCAAAAGCCCCGATCGCACGGTCAAAGTCGCGGGCGCGGCTGACATTTCGGGCAGTAGAACGACGACCGGTTCATGAACTTCTCCCTGCGCATCACCGCCCCGCAGCGCCGGCAGTTCTCGCCTTCGCGGCCGTAGGCGTCCAGCGACCGGTCGAAGTAGCCCGATTCGCCGTTGACGTTGATGTACAGCGAGTCGAACGAGGTCCCGCCCTGCGCCAGCGCGTCGCGCATCACGTCGGCCGCGGCATCCAGGATGGCGCCCAGCCGGCCGCGGCCCAGCGTCGCGGCGATCCGGGCGCCATTGACCTTGGCCCGCCACAGCGCCTCGTCGGCGTAGATGTTGCCGATGCCCGAAACCACGGTCTGGTCGAGCAACTGCCGCTTGATCTCGGAATGCTTGCGCCGCAGGACGTTCACGACGGCTTCGCGGTCGAAGAGCGGGTCCAGCGGGTCGCGCGCGAGGTGCGCGACTGGCGCGGGCACCACGCTGCCGTCCACGCTCACCAGATCGGCGAGCATCCACCCGCCGAAGGTGCGCTGATCGGCGAAGCTCAGCACGGTCCCGTCGTCGAGCAGCGCGGAGATGCGCACGTGGTCGGCGCGCGGCACCTCCCCCAGCAGCATCTGGCCGCTCATGCCGAGGTGCACGACCAGTGCCGTGTCAGGGTCGTCCGCACCGTCGAGCAGCAGCCACAGATACTTGCCGCGCCGGTCGGTGCCGGTGATCCGGGCATCGAGCAGCCGGGCGGTGAGGTCGGCGGGTCCGGCCTCGTGCCGTCGCACGGCTCGCGGGTGGTGCACCCGCACGGCCTTGATCGTCTTGCCCACGACGCGGGCCTGCAGCCCACGGCGGACCACCTCGACTTCGGGTAGCTCGGGCATCTAGCGATGATCGCAAGCGCGGCGAAGCCGGGCGCGGCGGGTCATCGCCATCGATCCGAGCGATGATCGCAAGCGCGGCGAAGCCGGGCGCGGCGGGTCATCGCCATCGACCTATTCGCGCATCTAGACCGACGTTTTCCCCGCCGTGTCGAGCGCTTCCAGCGTTTTCCAGGTCGCCGCCGCGGCTTTCTGCTCGGCTTCCTTCTTGGAGCGGCCCACACCGGACCCGTATTCGGTGTCCATCACGACCACGACGGCGGTGAACTCCTTGTCGTGGTCGGGACCGGTGGAGGTGACGACGTAGGAGGGCGCGCCCATGCCCCGCGCCGCGGTCAGCTCCTGCAGGCTGGTCTTCCAGTCGAGCCCGGCCCCCAGCGTCGGCGCGGCGTCGAGGAGCGCGCCGAACAACCGCAGGATCACCTCGCGCGCGGTGTCGATCCCGTGCTGCAGATAAATGGCGCCCAGCAGCGATTCCATCCCGTCGGCCAGGATGCTCGACTTGTCGGCGCCGCCGGTGTTGGCCTCTCCGCGCCCGAGAAACAGGTGCACGCCCAGGCCGTCCGGGCACAGCTTGCGCGCGACGTCGGCCAGCGCCTGGGTGTTGACGACGCTGGCCCGCAGCTTGGCCAGGTCCCCCTCGGAGCGGTCGGGGTGGCGGTGGTAGAGCTCGTCGGTGATGGTCAGGCCCAGCACGGCGTCGCCGAGGAATTCCAGACGTTCGTTGGTCGGCAGCCCGCCGTTCTCGTAGGCGTAGCTGCGATGCGTCAACGCCAGCGAGAGCAGCTCCTCGGGCAGCCCGACGCCCAGCGCGTCGAGCAGGTCCTGCCGCGAGGTCACTGCTCACCCCGCGGCGGGTCGGGCTCGGGAAACATGCCGGCCAGTTTCGTCCACCGCGGGTCGATGCGGTCGTGGTGGTGTCCGGGCTCGGCGGCGAGGGCAACGCCGCATTCGGGGCACAGACCCGGGCAGTCGGGGGTGCACACGGGCGAGAACGGCAGCTCGAGCCCGACGGCGTCGACGATCGACTGCTCGAGGTCGAAAGCGTCGTCGACGATGTGTCCGACCTCGTCTTCCTCGGTGGTCGCCTCCGTCGTGCTGTCGGGGTAGGCGAACAGTTCGGTCAGCTGGACCTGCACGTGACCCTTGACCGGGGTCAGGCAACGCGAGCACTCGCCGACGCTGGGCGCGTCAACCGTGCCCGTCACCAGCACGCCCTCGGAGACCGACTGAACTTGCAGGTCCAGCTCCAACGGGGCGCCGGCCTCGATCGCGATCATGTCCAGCCCGATGCGCGACGGGCTCGGCACGGTCTTCCGCAGGGTGACCATCGCCCCGGGGCGACGCCCGAGCCGGGTGATGTCGACCGTCAACGGCGAGCTCAGACGGCGTTGCGAGGTGGTGCTGTGCTGCCGCGTCATAGCACAAATCCTACGGTGCGAGCCGCATAATTCCAGGGCGCGGCCGCCCGGCTGAGGCTTAGCGCACCGCGTAGTCGTGTGTGCCGGCCGCCGTCCGTAGCTGGTGACGACCGCGGCCGACCGAGCGCAGCGTGCCGTTGAGGAATTCCTCGAACTCGGCCAGCTTGTTGTCGACGTAAATGTCGCATTCGCCGCGCAGCCGGTCCGCCTCGGCGTGCGCCGAGTCGATCAGACGGGTGGCCTCGGCGTTCGCCGCCTCCACCACGCTGTTCTGCGACACCAGGCGCTGCTGTTCCTTGATGCCCTCTTGCACAGCCTTCTCGTAGGAGATGTTGCCGTTCTCGAGCAGCCGGTCGGCCTCGGCCTGGGCGCGGCTGACACTGGCCTCGTAGTCCCGCTTCGCGGCCGTGGCGATGCGCATCGCCTCCTCGCGCGCCTCGCCGACCATCCGCTCGCTGTGCTGGCGCGCCTCGCTGACCATGCGGTCGGCCTGCGCTTTTGCGTCGGACAGGAGCCGGTCCGCCTCCGCGCGGGCGTGGTTGAGCATGGAGTCCGATTCGGTGGTCGCCGAGGAAACCATCGATTCGGCGTGCGACTTGGCGTCCTGCAACATCGAGTCACGCGCGTCGAGCACGTCCTGGGCGTCGTCCAGCTCGCCTGGGATCGCATCCTTGATGTCGTCGATCAGTTCCAGTACGTCGCCCCGTGGCACCACGCAGCCGGCCGTCATCGGAACGCCGCGTGCTTCTTCAACGATGGCGCTCAGCTCGTCGAGCGCTTCAAAGACCCGGTACACGGCCATATCCTCCTGGCTTCTGCAAACGTGTTGTTACCAGTGTGCCTGGTGTTGCCTCTGTGACAGCGGTGGCGAGGCCGGTGTGTCGGACATTTCACTGGTTGCGCCTGTTGCGGCCATTCTAGGGATCAGGCCGGCTCTCCGCCCTGGCCAGAACGCTTTGCCCGGTTTGTCAGATACCCCTGTGGGGTATATGTTGGGAGCCCGAGCCAACCGAAAGGGGTCGAGCACTCGTGCTAGCAGCGGTCGGACACGCCTTGGCGGTGGCGGGATCGATGACGTGGGAAATCCTGTGGGCGCTGATCTTGGGATTTGCCCTGTCGGCGGTGGTGCAGGCGGTGGTGCGACGCTCGACCATCGTGGCCCTGCTCGGCGACGACCGGCCACGCACCCTGGCACTGGCCGCCGGACTCGGCGCGGCATCGTCGTCGTGTTCGTACGCCGCCGTGGCGTTGGCCCGGTCACTCTTTCGCAAGGGCGCCAGCTTCGTCGCCGCCATGGCGTTCGAGATCGGTTCCACCAACCTGGTGGTGGAACTGGGCATCATCTTGGCCCTGCTGATGGGTTGGCAGTTCACCGCCGCGGAGTTCGTCGGCGGACCGCTGATGATCGTGGTGCTCGCCGTCTTGTTCCGGCTGTTCGTGCGCTCGCGCCTCATCGACGCCGCCCGCGAGCAGGCCGACCGCGGGATCGCCGGCTCCATGGAAGGCCATGCCGCCATGGACATGTCCATCAAGAAACAGGGCTCGTTCGCTCGCCGGCTGTTTTCCGCGGAGGGTTTCACCTCCGTCTCCCACGTGTTCGCAATGGAGTGGTTGGCGATCCTGCGCGACCTCGTGCTGGGCTTGTTGATCGCGGGGGCCATCGCGGCGT
>NZ_LZJG01000543.1:0-1355 GCF_001667785.1 Mycobacterium sp. E3247
GCAGATCGGCGGCGATCCACCGGCGATCCACGATGCCACGTCCTCGTCGGCGTCCGTGGTCAACTCCATGGTCAGCGCGCCGACAAAGGGCCGTCGGTCGCCCCATTTCTTCGCCCATTCGGCGGCCAGCCCGGGAAAGCAGACTTCGTCATAGGCCTGGATCTCGAGCGAGCCGCGTTCGGCGATCCGCCGGGGCGAGGGTTTCGTGGCCGCGGGCAGTCCGAGCTCGCGGCGCTGTGCGTTCTCCACTTGCTTCGTCGAGCGCCAAAACAACCACTCGACCGTTTTCATGCCGGAGCGAAACAGCGGCGCCGGCACGCGCGGAACGAGCTGGCCGTTGGGCCGCATCGGAATGTAATGCAGCGTGGCCATCGGAATGCGGTAGTAGTCGGCGACGTTGATCGCGAGGTCCTGGTAGAGCTGTCCGGTGAAGATCAAATCGGCGCCGGCACCGACCGACATCAGTGACGAGCTCATCAGCTGCCAGTTCCGCAGCACCGGCTCCCATGCGTCGCGCATCAACTTGATGGGCCCGCGCACGAAATTCTTCCAGAAGTCGCGGATGAACTCGTCGCTCCAGAAGTCGTGCATGTCGGGTCCGTAGCCGATGGCCGCCAGGCCTGCTTCCTGCGCGAGCTCAACAAGATTGGGCGGGACGGCCATGCGGACTTCGTGCCCTCTGCGCGTCAGTTCCCGCCCGATAGCGAGGCACGGCTCTATGTCACCGCGCGTCCCGTAGCTTGCCACAGCAAATTTCATCGCGTTGTAACCTTAATCACTTTTCCCTTGCCCCGGCAACACTTCAGAGTAGGGTCTTTCGGCCCTAATTTCAGTCTCTCCCTTCCCTATTGGGATTGACTGTTTTCGTTGCATGGCATGGGGAATGAGGTTCCGCGAGCGGGCGAACCGGCAATTCCCACCGGGCGCCGTCGGGTGTGACGAAGCCAATATCATCGGCCCTATCCCCCCGACCATTGGACTGTGACGACCTTTGACGGTTTGACGCGACCCCCAGGCATCGTCGGCTGATCAGATATCTAGTGTGCCAGAAAGTGTGGTCCCGTGTCTCCAGAAGCGGCAACTAGTTCGGCGCCGGCGCCGGAGTCAGGACGCTGACAGTGCGGCACACATCCGCGCTGTCGGCTTTGCCGATCAGGCGCGACTCCGCGAGCCGGCAAACTTCTCCACCACGTCAGCGGCCTTGACAACGCTTTCAGCGGGTTTGGTCATGTGCCGGGCGATCTCTCGCGCACGCACGCCGTAATCCGGATCGAGTATCCGGCGCAGATCCGCCAACAACGACTCCCGGGTGGTGGCCGAAAACCGCCGCGTGGCACCAACTTTCAGCCGTCCCA
>NZ_LZJG01000544.1:0-582 GCF_001667785.1 Mycobacterium sp. E3247
GACCTGCGCCAGATCCTCTCCCCCGACTACGTCTCCCGCGCCCGCGAGCTGGCCGCCCGGATGACGAAGCCCGCGGACAGCATCACCAAGAGCGCCGACCTTCTGGAAAACTTCGCGCGCGTGGGACGGATTGGGTGAGGACTGGCACCCCTGACGTCGCCGGTGCACGGCAACTGCAAGGCTAGGACCCGTGACGAAATTCGCCCTCGCCGGGTATGGAACCCGCGGCGACATCGAGCCTTTGGCGGCTGTGGGCCGCGAGCTGCTGCGCCGAGGGCACGACGTGGCCATGGCCGTCCCGCCGGAATTGGTGGGCTTCGCCGAGTCCGCCGGGCTCACGGCGGTCCCGTACGGCCCGGAACTGCACGATTTCCTCGACGAGGAGTTCCTCCGCAACATGTGGTCGGAGTTCTTCCGGAACATTTGGACGGTCCGCAGCCCGATCAGGTTGATGCGCAAGGTCTGGGAGCCCCTCATCCGGCATTGGGGCGAGGTGAGCGCGACGCTGACGTCACTCGCGGCCGGCGCCGACCTGCTCTGCACCGGTCTGAATTTCGAGCAGGCCGCCGCCAACGTCGCCGA
>NZ_LZJG01000545.1:0-572 GCF_001667785.1 Mycobacterium sp. E3247
TCGCCGCCGTCGGCGACTTTCATTCCACGTTGGTGCTGGTCAGCCCGGAGGTCGGCCTGGCCGTCGTCCCGGCCACCGCGTCCGGGCGCCGGTTCGCCGACGAACTGGGCGCCCTCAACCAGCGGCTCGCCGAGCTCTGCGACCGGGTGGTCCTGGTGGTGGCCGGGACGACGGCCAGGCCGACCTCCGGGCTGACCAGCACCAACGTGGAATGAAAGTCGCCGACGGCGGCGAGCGTGGATTCGATCGTGTCGCGGACCGCGGCCGGCACCGGCCCGCCGTCCCATCCGTTGTGGCGGTCCAGCGTGCCGGTCAACCAGGCGCCGAGGTCATCGACGAGCGTCGGGACGTCCGGGGACCCGCGCAATTGGCGTGCGATGTCGTCGGTTTCGATCGTCGACCAATGCCCCGGCCGGCGCTCGCGGTGCTCGGCGACCCGGTCCGCCCAGGCCGCGTCACCCGTCCCGGTCGGGCCGGGGGCCAGGTAACACACCGGCTGTCCGGCCGGCAGCGCCCCGGCGATGGCGTCCTCCGCCCACCGGGATTTGCCCGACCGGATCCCGCCGAGCACC
>NZ_LZJG01000546.1:0-35465 GCF_001667785.1 Mycobacterium sp. E3247
GGCCACCGCCTAGAGAAGCATGGCTGCAGGCCACGCTCTCTTGCTCCCAATTCAACAAGTTGGTGGGCGTGGCGGGCTAGGCGGATCACGTCGCTGATGGGGAGCCGGCTGCCCCCACCGGTGCGGCCGGTGCCGGCGGCGGCCTGCAACTCAGCCAAGGTGGTGGTGATGACGATGGAGGCCGGTAAGCCGTTGTGCTGACCCAGTTTTCCCGAGGCCAGCAATCCACGCAGCCCGGCCAGCAACGCGTCGTGGTTGCGTTGGGCCGTTGAGCGCGCGTCGCGGTCGATCGCGTCTTGGCTCGGTGCGCCGCCCACGCGGGGGGTGTCGTCGAGGGGGTTGCACATGCCGGGTGCGGCCAGCTTGGCCAGCACCGCCTCCACGGTGGCACGCAACTCCGGGCTGATCGCCCCGCGCAGCTCGGACATGCCGTCGGCGCCCTGCTTGCCCAACATCAACCCCCGCCGCCGCGCGCGGTCGTCGTCGGTGTAGGTGCCGTCGGGGTTGAGGCAGTCGGCGATATGGTCGGCGAGCTCGGCCAATTGCTCGGGACGATACTGCGTTCCGTGCGTGGCCAGGTCGGCCTCGACCGCCTGGCGGGTGCCGAAGTCCACCCAGCCGGGCAGCCGGTGAAAGAAGCGGCGAATCACCGCCACCTGCCCGCCACCCAGTGTCCCGGCGCGTTGGGCGGCCGCGGTGGCCGGCAGCAGCGGCTCCAGCGGCTCACCGGTCAACCCATGCCGCGGCCCCAAATCAGCGGCCTCTTTTACTCGGTGCGAGGCCTCGGCGCGGCTGATCAACGTCGCCTCGGCGACCGCGTGCGGCAGGGTGCCGCCCAACTCCTCAGGAGTGGCTTGGCGGGCCAGGTTGTTGATCACCGGGTGTTCGATGGCCGGCAGTTGGCGGCGCGCCTTCTCGCAGCGCTCCAGCATCGCCAGCTGTTGCGCGACGTTCATCGCGTCAACCGGTAACGCCCGGGCGCGGGCCAAGACCGCATCGAGGTCGTCGAACACCGCGTCGACATCCGGATGACTACTTGGACTCACACCGCCAAACTAGCCACCCCCACCGACAAAAATCGGCTCGAAACCGCCACAGATGCACACTCAAAAAAATCCGCAAAATAGCCGCTCGGAGACCTGCCGGTCGAGGTCCCGCGTCTTGTCGGTGCGCGGACATAAGCTCGCGATGCCCTGTAACCACGCAATCCGAAAGGGGGCCGCCGACATGCGATTCCTGCACACCGCAGACTGGCAGCTCGGCATGACCCGGCACTTCCTCGCCGGGGACGCCCAGCCGCGCTACTCTGCGGCCCGGCGTGACGCGGTGGCCGGTCTGGGAGCGCTGGCGGCGGAGGTGGGCGCCGAGTTCGTCGTGGTGTCCGGTGATGTCTTCGAACACAATCAGCTTCCCCCGCGGGTCGTCGGGCAGTCCTTGGAAGCCATGCGCGCCATCGGAATTCCGGTCTACCTGTTGCCCGGCAACCATGATCCGCTCGATGCCTCGTCCGTCTACACCAGCGCGCTGTTCACCGCCGAACGCCCAGACAACGTGATCGTCCTCGACCGGGCCGGCGTTCATCAGGTGCGGCCCGGGCTGGAGATCGTCGCCGCGCCATGGCGATCCAAAGCCCCCACCACCGACCTGGTCGCCGACGCCCTCGAGGCGCTGACCCCCGAACCCGTCACCCGGATCCTCGTCGCGCACGGCGGGGTCGACGTGCTGGACCCGGATCGCGACAAGCCTTCACTGATCCGGCTCACCGCCCTCGACGACGCGCTGGCGACGGGCGCGGTGCACTACGCGGCACTGGGCGACAAGCATTCGCGCACGCGCGTCGGTAACACCGGCCGGGTCTGGTACTCCGGGGCGCCGGAAGTCACCAACTTCGACGACGTGGAATCGGACCCTGGCCACGTCCTCATCATCGACATCGACGAAACGGACCCCGACCGCGCCGTCAAGGTGGAATCGCGGCATGTCGGCCGCTGGCGGTTCGTCACGTTGCATCGACAGGTCGATACCCGCCGCGACATCGTCGACCTCGACATGAACCTGGACCTGATGACCGACAAGGACCGCACGGTGGTGCGCTTGGCGCTCACCGGATCACTGACGGTCACCGACCGCGCCGCGCTCGATGCCTGCCTGGACAAGTACGCGCGGTTGTACGCCTGGCTCGGCCTGTGGGACCGCCACACCGATCTGGCGGTCATTCCGGCCGACGGCGAATTCAGCGATCTCGGTATCGGGGGATTCGCGGCCGCGGCGGTCGACGAGTTGGTGGTGACGGCGCGCGAGGGCGACTCCGAGACGGCCGTCGACGCGCAGGCGGCACTGGCGCTGTTGCTGCGCCTCACCGACCGGGGCGCCGCATGAAGTTGCACCGCCTGGTCCTGACGAATTACCGCGGCATCGCCCACCGGGAGATCGAGTTCCCCGACCACGGCGTCGTGGTGGTGTGCGGGGCCAACGAAATCGGCAAGTCGTCCATGATCGAGGCGCTGGACCTACTGCTCGAGTCCAGGGACCGTTCGACGAAGAAGGAAGTCAAGCAGGTCAAACCCACCAACAGTGACGTCGGCTCCGAGGTGAGCGCCGAATTAAGCTGCGGCCCTTATCGATTCGTATACCGCAAGCGTTTTCACAAGAAGTGTGAAACCGAGCTGACGATCCAGGCGCCGCACCGCGAACAGCTCACCGGCGACGAGGCGCACGAACGCGTCCGCGCCATGCTGGCCGAGACGGTGGACAGCGATTTGTGGCACGCCCAACGGGTGCTGCAGTCAGCGTCGACCGCGGCGGTGGATTTGTCGGGCTGTGACGCGCTCTCGCGCGCGCTGGATGTGGCGGCCGGCGACACCGGGGCGCTTTCCGGCACCGAGCCGCTGCTCATCGAGCGAATCGACGCCGAATACGGCCGCTACTTCACTCCCACCGGGCGCCCGACGGGTGAATGGGCCGCGGCGATCACCCGGCTGGCAGACGCCGAGGCGGCGGTCGCGGAGTGCGCGGCGGCGGTGGCCGAGGTCGACGAGCGGGTGTGCCGGCATGCAGTGTTGACCGAACAGGTCGCCGAGTTGTCGCAGCGTCGCATCGCGGCCCGACCGCGCCTCGCCGCCGCCCGGGAGGCCGCGGAACAGATCGACGAACTCGCCGGCCAGGCGCGCGAGGCCGAGTTGATCGCTGCGGCCGCGGCGGCCACGAGCGCCGCGGCGGCGGTCGCCCACCATGCACGGCTGCAACTGCTCGCCGAAATCGACGTCCGCACAGCCGGTGTCGCGGCCGTCGAGGCTCAAACGCAACAAGCGACCGATGAGCATGCGGCCGCGCACGTCGAAGCCGAGGCCGCCGACGTCGCGGCCCGCAAGGCCACCGAGGCGCTTGCGGACCTGCATGACCGCGCGGAATCCGCCCGCCGAGCCGTCGCTGCGCTGGCCGACCGCGAGGAGGCCGACCGGTTGAGCGCCCGCTTGGCCAAGATCGAGGCCATCCAGCAGGACCGCGACCACGTGTGCGCCGCGCTCTCCGATGTCGCCGTCACCGAACAGCTGCTGCGACGAATCGAGGACGCCGCCGCGGCGGTCGATCGCACCGGCGACCAGCTGGCATCGACGTCCGCCGTCGTCGAGTTCACCGCCGCAGCGGACGTGGAACTCGCCGTCGGCGAACAGCGGGTCTCGTTGGCCGAGGGGCAGACCTGGTCCCTCACGACCACCGGACCCACCGCCGTGCAGGTCCCCGGGGTCCTGACTGCGCGGATCACTCCAGGCGCGACGACGCTCGATGTCCAGGCGAAACACGCTGCAGCACAAGAAGAGCTGGCCACCGCGCTGGCAGCGGGCCGGGTAGCCGACCTCGCGGCCGCCCGCTCCGCCGATCGCCGTCGCCGCGAGCTGCAGGGTAGCCGCGACCAGCTGAGTGCCACCCTGGCCGGCCTCTGCGGCGACGAAGAGATCGACCAGCTGCGTTCCCGGCTCGCAGAGCTGCGTATCGGCCAACCGTCCGGGGTGGAACTTCCCGCTGCGGACGTCGACGCCGCCCGCGCCGAACTCGATGCGCTGGAGACCACGCGCCTGGCCGCGGTTGCGCACTGCGACGACCGCCGCCGGAACGCCACCGCCGCCGCCGCGCGGCTCACCGAATTAGCCACCCGCGCAACCGTTCTCCAGAACACGCTGGAGACCCAGCGCGGTGAACTCGCCGCGGCCACCGATAGGCTGGCCCGAGAGCGGGCATCGGCCGGCGACGACGACCTCGCGTCGGCGGCCGACGCCGCGCAACAAGCGGCGCGGGCCGCTGAGCTTCGTCACGCCGAGCTCGCCGAGGGACTGGCGGCGGCGAGTCCGGACGCGGTGCATGCCGAATTGACCGCTGCCACACAGGAAACAGAGGAACTCCGCGAGCGCTACGAGAACGCCGCCCGCGCGTTGCGCGAGGTCACCATCGAACTGTCGGTGTTCGGCAGCGAGGGCCGCCAGGGCAAGCTCGACGCCGCGGAATCCGAACGCGAGCACGCGGCCGGCGAGCACATCCGGGTTGGCGGCCGGGCCAGGGCCGCGAGGCTGCTGCGCTCGGTCATGACCCGCCACCGCGACACCACCCGGCAGCGGTACGTCGAGCCCTATCGCGCCGAGCTGCAACGGCTCGGCCGCCCGGTGTTCGGGCCCACGTTCGAGGTCGACATCGACAGCGACCTTTGCATCCGCAGTCGCACGCTCAACGGCGTCACGGTGCCCTACGAATCACTGTCCGGCGGGGCCAAAGAACAACTCGCCATCCTGGCGCGGCTCGCGGGCGCGGCTTTGGTCGCCAAGGAGGACGCCGTTCCGGTGGTGGTCGACGACGCGCTCGGCTTCACCGATCCCGACCGGCTGGCCAAGATGGGGGAGGTCTTCGACACGGTCGGAACGCACGGGCAGGTGATCGTGCTCACCTGCAGCCCCGACCGGTATGACGGCGTCAAGGGCGCGCACCGCATCGACCTCAGCGCCTAGACCTGCGCGCACAGGTGCGCCAAGCGTCGCGCGGGGAGCGCTGCGATGGTGCCCGGCGAGGGCCCCGGCAGAATGGGGCCATGGCGGGCCGACACCGATGACGATGAATGCGAAGCGGCGCCGGGTGCAGGAGAAGCTCGCGGCATTGCCCGGTGTGCGGCCCGTGCGTCGGCCGATCTCCCCGGATAGCCGCGAAGAGTTTGATCTGTACTACGTGCGCACCGGGCGTAAATCTGCGCACCCGCTGGTCATCATCCCGGGGGGTCCCGGGGTGGCCTCGGTGCAGATGTATCGGGGGTTGCGGGGTCGCGCGGCCGCGGCCGGCCTGGACGTCATCATGATCGAGCACCGCGGAGTGGGCATGTCCCGCCACGACGACTCCGGCGAGGATCTGCCCCCCGAAGCGATTACCGTGAATCAGGTCGTCGACGACATCGCCGCCGTGCTCGACGATGCCCGCGTCGACTTGGCCGTCATCTACGGTGCGTCGTACGGCACGTACATCGCGTCCGGGTTCGGCGTGCAACATCCGGGCCGGGTACGGGCAATGATCCTCGATTCGCCGCTGCTGTCGCGGCATGACATCGTGATCGTCCGTCGCGCGATCCGTCGGCTCCTGCTCCGCGGCGACAGCCCCGAAACCGCCGCGCTGGCGCCCAAAATGCGCAAACTCGTTGACGCGGGGGTGATGACGGCGGCGGCCACCCAGGTGGTGGCGACGATCTACGGGTACGGCGGTGCCGAGCTGCTCGAGCGGCAACTCGACCTACTGCTGGATGGCCGAAAGCTGTTGTGGTGGCTACTATCCCGGTTCGCCACGCTGAGCAACCTGCCGTTTCGCTACGAGGAAGACTTGGTGAGCCGCATCGCGTTCCGCGAGCTGAACTACGCCGCCGAACCCGACGGCCTGCCGCTCGACCCCGCCGTGGCCGAACGCGAAGCGCGCACCCAGACGGCGACTTTCGAGGACGAGCCTTACGACCTGGCGGCCGAGATGCCGCATTTCGGCTGGCCCACCGCGGTGGTTTCCGGTGGCCGCGACCTCATCACTCCACCGGCGGTCGCCGAGCGGGTCGCCGCGCTGCTGCCCCACGCGGTGCTGTTGAAGCTGCCCAGCATGGCGCACAGCGCGTTGGACTTTCGCGAGCCCGCAGCGATCGAGATCGCGCGAGCGGTATGGCGGGGCGAGCTCGAGGGGCTCGCCGCGAAAGCACCGGCGCTGGACGCGCTTCCGGAGCGCCCGGAGCTGCGCCTGCTGTGGAAAGCGATCGCGGTGGCCGCCCTCGTCGAGGGCGCCCTGCCCATCCCCGCGAGGCTGCGCCGGATCACCCGCGCATGAACCCGATGGCGGTGTAGCGCAGGTCGCCTAGACCGGCGGCGCCGAAGTTGGCCAGCGTGCTGCGGACCGCGACGTCGCCGGGCGACTGCGTCAGCGGCAGGCTGAACCCTTCGGCCCAGATGAGTCTGTCGAGATCGTTGGCCAACGCCTGCGCCTTGGCGGGGTCGAGTTCCTGCAGGGTCCGCTCGATCGCCGCGTCGATCTGCGGGCTGCCGATCTTTCCGAAGTTGCTCTCCCCGCCCGACAGGTAGATCTGCGTCAGCGCCGAGAGGGGGAAAGCGTCGCCGAGCCAACCGAATTGGGCGATGTCGAAAGCCCCGACGTTGATGTAGTTGGTGAAGAACCCGCTGCCGGACCTGGACACAAGTTCGAGCTTGACGCCGATCTGCGCGAGGCTGTGCTGGGCGATCTGGGCGAACTGCCGGCTGCCCTGGGCGTCATAGAACAGATCGCGAATGACCAGCGGGCGACCGTCCTTCTCCCGGAACTGGCCGTTCAGCTTCCAGCCCAGGGCGTCGAGCTCCCGCTTGGCCTGCTCCGGGTCATAGGGAACGACCGCGCTGTTGTCCTGGTAGCCCTTCTGCCCGGCGACGTAGATGTGGTTGCCCAACGCCACCGGATCGCTCGTGAGGCCGTATTGGACGACCTTGGCGATGGTGCGGCGGTCGATGCCCTTGGCCACCGCGAGGCGCAGCGCCTTGTCGGCCAGGATCGATCCCGGGGCGCCGTTGAAGGTGAAGTGAGACCATGCGGGCGCGGGGGCGCGCCGGATCGAGATCCCCTTCGTGCGTTGCGCGATGGTCAGCTGGTCGACGGAACCGACGCCGGACGCGTCGATGGTGTTGTTCTGCAGGGCCGGCAGCCGCGCGGCGTCGTCGAGTACCAGGTAGGTGATGTTGTCCAGTCGCGGCCGGGCACCCCACCATTTCGGGTTGCGCGACAACACGATCCGCTGTGTCGTCCGGTCCAGCGACGTGACGATGAAGGGGCCCGCCGACGGGCCGGGCCCCTCGAGCTGGCCCTTGTTGAACGCCTCCGGCGTGGCCGTCATGCTCCTGGGCAGCAGCATGCCGTTACCGGCGAACATGCCGCGCCACTCGGCGTACGGATTGGCGAAGGTCACCACGGCTTGCCGGTCGTCGACACCCCGGGTGACCGACGCGACCCGGTCCGCGCCGCTGGGCCCGGCGATCTCGAACGTCTTGTCGGCGCCGCTCAACGCGTGGATCTGGCTGGCGATGTCTTCCCACGTGATCGGTGTGCCGTCGGACCACACCGCGCGCGGGTTGATCGTGTAGGTCACCACCTGCGGTGCGGTCCCGGTGAGTTCGACGCTGCTGAAGTAGTCGGTGTCCACAGTGGTCGAGCCGTCCGCGCCGATGACGAAGGCCCGGGGCAGGGTGGCCTTCATCATCGCGGCGACCTCGGCCGAGTTGCCGTCGATGTGCAGGATGTTGAAGTTGGGCGGGAAGTCGCTGAGCGCCAGCCGCAGGCTGCCGCCGTCTCGCAGCGTGGCGGGGTCCTGTGGGTTGATGTCGCTGGTGGTGCCGATCTCCGCGCTGTGGCCGCTTTCGGGCGCCAGGTTGATGGCCGGCGAGCAACCGGACACCGTCAGCACCATAACGACGATCGCCGTCGCGACCCGCCTAGACACGTCTGCTCGGATCCGGTTGTGGCACGGCCCCCAGCAGCCTCCGGGTGTACTCGTGCCGCGGGTTGTCGAACACCTGCCCGCTGTCGCCCTGCTCCACGATCGTGCCGGCATACATGACCACGACCTGGTGCGCGAGGTGTCTGACCACCGAAAGGTCATGGGACACGAACAGGTACGACAGGCCGAACCGCTCCTGCAGATCGAGCAGCAGATTGATGATGCCGGCCTGAATCGAGACGTCCAGGGCGGAGACCGGCTCGTCGAGGGCCAGGATCTTGGGCTGCAACGCCAGCGCCCGCGCGATGCCGATGCGCTGCTTCTGCCCGCCGGAGAACTCGGCGGGATATCGGGCGGCGTCCGCTCGGCGCAGTCCCACGATGTCGAGCAGCTCGGCGACGCGCGCGTTGGTCTCGCTCTTTCCGAAGCCGTTGGCCAGCAACGGCTCGGCGAGGAGGTCGGACACCGGCAGCCGGGGGTCCAGTGACGCCACCGGGTCTTGGAACACCACCTGGATGTCGCGCCGCAACGATCGCCGCTGCGACGCGGTCAGGGTTGCCACGTCCGTGCCGAGCACTTCGATCGAACCAGACTGCGGCGCAACCAATTCCAGGATCTCGTGCAGCGTGGTCGACTTGCCCGAGCCGGACTCGCCGACGATGCCGAGGGTGCGGCCCTGCTGCAACTCGAAACTGACGCCGTCGACCGCGCGGACCTCGCCGACGCTGCGGCGCAACACCACACCTTTGGTCAGGGAAAAGGTCTTGACCAGATCGCGCACCCGCACGACGACCGACGAGTCGCCGGACGCGGGGGCATGCGCCTCGGTGTTGACACCGTAGATCTCCGCGGCGGTGCGTCCGTTGACCTGGTCGGTGCGGATGCAGGCCGCCCGGTGACCGGCGCCGACGGGGAGCAAGTCCGGTTCGTCCGCGCGGCAGTCCTCGATGACGAGGGGGCAGCGCGGCGCGAAGGGGCAGCCCGGTTCCAGTCCGACCAACGACGGGGGCGCGCCCGGGATGGGCACCAGCCGGGTGCCCTGCGCGGCGTTGAGCCGCGGGACAGAGCCCAACAGGCCTACGGTGTAGGGCATTTGGCGATCGCGGTACAGGTCGTGCACCCCGGCGGATTCGACGACCCGGCCCGCGTACATGACCAGCGCCCGGTCGGCGAACTCGGCGACCACGCCCAGGTCGTGGGTGATGATCAGCACGCCGGCGCCGGTGACGTCGCGCGCCGTCTTGAGCACCTCGAGGATCTGCGCCTGCACGGTGACGTCGAGCGCGGTGGTGGGTTCGTCGCAGATCAGCAGGTCGGGGTCGTTGGCGATCGCGATCGCGATGACCACCCGCTGTCGTTCGCCGCCGGACAGCTCGTGCGGAAACGCGCGGGCACGCCGTTCGGGCTGAGCGATACCGACCAAGTCGAGGAGTTCCACCGCGCGGCGGCGGGCGGCCTTCTTGCCCACGTGCGGCTGGTGAATTTCGATCGCCTCGGCGATCTGGTCCCCGACTGTGTAGACGGGCGTCAGCGCCGACATCGGATCCTGGAACACCATGCCGACCGCCTTGCCGCGGAACCGCGACATCGCGTCGTCGCCCAGGCCCAGCAACTCGGTGTCGTGCAACCGCACCGAGCCGCGCACCCGCGCGTACTCCGGTAGCAGACCGACCACCGCCATCGCCGAAACCGACTTGCCCGAACCGGATTCGCCGACCATGGCCACGACCTCGCCCGGGGCGATGCTGTAGCTGATGCCGCGCACCGCGGTCACCGGGTCACCGTCCGTCGGGAAACTGACGGCCAGGTCGGCCACCTCGAGCAGCGCGTTCAACGGGTGCCGCCCCGCAACATGCCGCTGCCCGGGTCCAGCGCGTCGCGCAGGCCGTCACCGGTCACGTTGGCGCACACCAGGATCAGCACCAGCACCCCCGCCGGAAACAGGAACACCCACGGGAAGGTGGTCGCGGACTGGGTGCCGTTGGCGATCAACGTGCCCAGCGAAACGTCCGGCGGCTGAATCCCGAAACCGAGAAAGCTCAGCCCGGTCTCGGCCAGGATGGCCGACGCGACGTTGAGGGCGGCGTCGATGATCAGGATCGAGGCCACGTTGGGCACCACATGGCGCAGGATGATCCGCCGGCTCGAAACGCCCATGTACCGTGCGGCCCTGATGAATTCGCGTTCACGCAGACTCATGGTCATGCCACGCACCATGCGCGAGCTGATCATCCAGCCGAAGCCGGCGAGCAGTAAGACGAGCAACAGGATGTTGGCGGAGCTCTTGGTTCGCGGAGTGACGATCGCGATGAGGATGAAGCTGGGCACCACCAACAGCAGGTCGACCAGCCACATCAGCGCCCGGTCCCGCCAGCCACCGAAATAGCCCGCGATCGAGCCGACCGTGGCGGCAATGCCGGTCGAGATGACCGCCACGCACACACCGATCAGCATCGACTTCTGCATGCCCCGCAGGATCTGTGCCAGCAGGTCCTGACCCAGCGCGTTGGTGCCCAGCCAGTGCCGGGCGTTCGGCGGTTGTAACAGCGCGTCGAAGTCGAGGTCGTCATAGGAATACGGCAGCAGGCCCGGCAGCGCGTAGCAGCCGACGAACAGCAGCACCAGCAGCGTGAGCGCCGTGACGGCCAACCGGTTGCGCACGAACCTGCGCAGCACCAGGGTGCGGCGCGAGGTGAACTCCGATGGTTTCGGGGACGAGATACCCTGAGCGCCTTCCACTTTGGGCTCGGCCGTCATGACACCCGCACCCTGGGATCGAGAGCTGCGTAGAAGACGTCGGAGAGCAGGCCCGCCAGCAGCACGACCGTGCCGGAAAACAGCGTGATGGCGGCGATGATGTAGGTGTCCTGCGTCGCGATGCCCTGCACCAGCCATTCGCCCATGCCATGCCAGCCGAAGATCTTCTCCACGAACACCGCGCCGGTCACCAGGCCGGCGACCCCGTAGGCGAACAGGGTGGCCAACGGTATCAGCGCCGTGCGCAGTCCGTGCTTCACCAGTGCGCGCCGGCGGGTGAGCCCCTTGGCGCGCGCGGTGCGAATGAAATCCTGGCCCAGGACGTCGAGCATCGCGTTGCGCTGATAACGGCTGTACCCGGCGGCGGCCGCCAAGGTCAGGGTGAGCGTGGGCAGGATCAGGTGCCGCAACCGGTCCACCAACTGATGCCAGGCCCCGCCCTCCACGCCGGGCGAGGTTTCCCCGGTGTAGTCGAAAAGGTGCACGCCCAAAGCCCAGTTCACCCGTAATGCGCCGAGGATCAAGAGGCTGGCGATGACGAACGTCGGAGTGCTCAGCACCAGCAGCGCCGCCATCGTGACGAGGCGGTCACTCATTCGGTATTGGCGGATGGCCCCCCAGGCCCCGGCCACGATGCCCAGCACCGTGCCCGCCAGCGACCCCACGACCAGGAGCCGCAGGGTGACCCCGACGCGCCGCCAGAGTGTGGCGCCGACGGGCTGTCCGGTGATGGTCTTGCCGAAGTCGCCGCGCACGGCATGCGAGGCCCACTGCGCATAGCGGATCGGTATCGGCTTGTCGAGGTTGAGCGCGTGCGCCTTGGCGTCGATGACGGACTGCGGCGGCCGCGGACTGCGCTGCAACAGGCTGTCCAGTGGGCGGAAGGCCACCGATGTCAGGCAAAACGTGAGAAACGATGCCAGCGCCAGCAGCACGACGTAGTTGAGCAACCGGCGCGCCAAGAAGCGAATCATCCCCGATCGCACCGCCCGACCCGCATTGGGACAGGTTAACGATTCCGGCCCGCACCGGCCCGGTTCGGCGGTCGATCCTTGTGATCCCGCTGATTTTCATGCGTCAATGAACGATGGCCCGTTGTTAACATCACCGCGGCACCGATGCGGGTAGCAACTCCGAGTGCTGCGACATTCCGAGGAGGCTTGCGTGACGGTTACCGACGACTTCCTGGCCAACAACGCCCACTATGCGAGCAGCTTCCACGGCCCGCTGCCGATGCCGCCGGCCAAACACGTCGCGGTCGTCGCCTGCATGGACGCCCGGCTCGACGTGTACCGCGCCCTCGGTCTCAATGAGGGCGAGGCCCACGTCATCCGCAACGCCGGCGGGGTGATCACCGACGACGTGATCCGGTCGCTGGCCATCAGTCAGCGGTTGCTCGGGACCCGGGAGATCATCCTGATCCACCACACCGATTGCGGAATGCTGACCTTCACCGACGACGACTTCAAGCGCGCCATTCAAGAGGAGACCGGCGTCAAGCCGCCGTGGGCACCCGAAGCCTTCCCCGACGTGGCCGAGGACGTCCGGCAGTCGCTGCGGCGCATCGAGAACAGCCCGTTCGTGACCAAGCACGAGTCCGTGCGCGGATTCGTCTTCGACGTCGCGACGGGGAAGCTCGAGGAAGTCAAGGTCTAGCTGTAGTCGGCCCACATTGTAGGTCGCGAGGGCCTTCGCGACGAGCTTGCCCTGCGCGCCGCACCATGCCGCCGCCATGACGTGACATCGGCGAGTATGGCGATCGCGCCCCCGTGGACCATGTCACCGATCGTGACGTTGGAGGCGTCCCACGGCAGCCGCAACCTCATCTCTGGTCGTCGAGCCGGTCGGCGTCGATGCCCAGCTTGGCGACGAACGGTGGTTCGAGGAGGAACTGCGCGATGACGTCGCGGCCGCTCGATGAGGGGTCCTGGGGTGCAGAGTCGGAGGTCATCCGTTCATGCTTTCGCACCGGGCATCGGCCGGAAAAGGGTCGCCGCCGGTCTTGACCCGATCAGTCGGATCACCGTCGTCCGCGCTATGAGCGGCCCCACTTGACAACCCGTCGCCCGTGCTGGTGCTATGATGGCAAAGCTGCTAAACTTGACCGACTCTACCAGGTTTACCCGAGGAAGCTATGCCCAGCGATCTGAAGGCGGCCCCCGCCGCCGGCCAGTACGAGTTGAGCCATCTGCGCTCACTGGAGGCCGAAGCGATCCACATCATCCGGGAGGTGGCCGCCGAGTTCGAGCGGCCGGTGTTGTTGTTCTCCGGCGGCAAGGACTCCATCGTCATGCTGCACCTGGCACTGCGGGCGTTTAAGCCCGGGAGGTTGCCGTTCCCCGTGATGCACGTCGACACCGGCCACAACTTCGACGAGGTGATCGCCACCCGCGACGAGCTGGTCGCCGAGCACGGGGTCCGCCTGGTCGTCGCGTCGGTCCAGGAGGACATCGACGCCGGCCGCGTAGTCGAGCCCAAGCAGGGACGCAACCCGATCCAGACCGTGACGCTGCTGCGCGCCATCCGGGAGAACAAGTTCGACGCGGCGTTCGGCGGAGCGCGCCGCGACGAGGAGAAGGCGCGCGCCAAGGAACGCGTGTTCAGCTTCCGTGACGAGTTCGGCCAGTGGGACCCGAAGGCGCAGCGGCCCGAGCTGTGGAACCTCTACAACGGCCGGCACCACAAGGGCGAGCACATCCGGGCCTTCCCGCTGTCCAACTGGACCGAGTTCGACATCTGGTCCTACATCGGTGCCGAGAACATCGCGCTGCCCTCGATCTATTACGCACACCGGCGCAAGGTGTTTCGCCGCGACGGCATGCTGCTGGCCGTCGACCGGCACATGCAACCGCGCGACGACGAGCCGGTGTTCGAAACGACGGTCCGTTTCCGCACCGTCGGCGACGTCACCTGCACCGGATGCGTGGAATCGGAAGCCTCGACGGTGGAGGAGGTCATCGCCGAGACCGCGGTGTCCCGGCTGACCGAACGCGGCGCCACCAGGGCAGACGACCGAATCTCGGAAGCCGGCATGGAAGACCGCAAACGGCAGGGGTACTTCTGATGGCCACACCCACCACGCTGCTTCGCCTCGCCACCGCGGGTTCCGTCGACGACGGCAAGTCCACCCTGATCGGGCGCCTGCTCTACGACTCCAAGGCCGTCATGGAGGACCAGTGGGCCGCGGTGGAACAGACCTCCAAGGATCGTGGTCACGACTACACCGACCTGGCGCTGGTGACCGACGGCTTGCGCGCCGAACGTGAGCAGGGCATCACGATCGACGTCGCCTACCGCTATTTCGCCACTCCCAAGCGGAAATTCATCATCGCCGACACCCCGGGCCACATCCAGTACACCCGCAACATGGTGACCGGCGCGTCGACCGCCCAACTGGTGATCGTGCTCGTCGACGCGCGGCACGGCCTGCTGGAGCAGTCCCGCCGGCACGCCTTCCTGGCCTCGTTGCTGGGCATCCAGCACATCGTGCTCGCCGTGAACAAGATGGACCTGATCGGCTGGGACAGAGACAAATTCGAGGCGATCCGGGACGAATTCCACGCGTTCGCCGCGCGCCTGGACGTGCACGACGTGGCCACCATCCCGCTATCGGCGTTGCACGGCGACAACGTGGTGACCAAGTCGGACCAGACGCCCTGGTACGAGGGCCCGGCGCTGCTGTCGCACCTGGAGGAGGTCTACATCGCCGGCGACCGCAACCTGGTCGACGTGCGATTCCCGGTCCAGTACGTCATCCGGCCGCACACCCGCGAACACCAGGACCACCGCAGCTATGCCGGCACCGTGGCCAGCGGGGTCATGCGTGCCGGTGACGAGGTCGTCGTCCTGCCGATCGGCAAGACCACCCGGATCACCGCGATCGACGGGCCGAACGGTCCTGTCGAAGAAGCCTTTCCGCCGATGGCCGTGTCGATCAGCCTTGCCGACGAGATCGACATCTCGCGCGGTGACCTCATCGCCCGCAGCAACAACCAGCCCCGGATCGCCCAGGATTTCGACGCGACCGTGTGCTGGATGGCCGACGACGCGACGCTGGAGCCCGGCCGCGAATACGTCATCAAGCACACCACCCGCACCACGCGCGCGCGGGTGACCGGGCTGGACTACCGGCTGGACGTGAACACCCTGCACCGCGACAAGACTGCAAACGCGTTGCAGCTCAACGAACTTGGTCGAATTTCGCTGCGCACTCAGGTGCCCTTGCTGCTCGACGAGTACACCCGCAACGCCAGCACGGGCTCGTTCATCCTGATCGACCCGCACACCAACGGCACCGTCGCCGCGGGCATGGTGCTGCGTGACGTCTCGGTGCAGACGGCGAGCCCGAACACGGTGCGGCACAAGTCATCGGCCGTCGCCGAAGCCCGCCCGCGGGGCAGGACCATATGGTTCACCGGTATGTCCGGATCCGGCAAGTCGTCGGTGGCGATGCTGGTCGAGCAGATGCTGCTCGAAAAGGGCATCCCCGCTTACGTTCTCGACGGTGACAACCTGCGGCACGGCTTGAACGCCGACCTGGGCTTCAGCATGGCCGACCGCGCGGAGAACCTGCGCCGGCTGGCGCATGTGGCGGCTCTGCTCGCCGACTGCGGCAACGTCGTGCTGGTGCCGGCCATCAGCCCGCTGACCGAGCAGCGCGAGATGGCTCGTAATGTGCACGCCGCCGCGGGGTTCGACTTCATCGAGGTGTTCTGCGACACCCCCATCGAAGAATGCGAGCAGCGTGATCCCAAGGGGCTCTATGCCAAGGCCCGCGCAGGCGAGATCGCACACTTCACCGGCATCGACAGCCCGTATCAGCCGCCGGCCAACCCCGACCTGCGGCTGACGCCGGACCGCACCGTCGAGGAGCAGGCACGCAGCATCGTCGATCTGCTCGAATCACGCGGATAGCGCGCCCGGCTACGCCGGATTTCGCACATCGGGTGGCACAATCCTGAGAGTGCGCATGTCGGCGAAGGCGGAGTACGCGGTGCGGGCCATGGTCCAGCTCGCCACGGTCCCCCACGGGACGTTGGTGAAAACCGACGACTTGGCCCAGGCGCAGGGCATACCGCCGCAGTTTCTCGTCGACATCCTGACCAACCTGCGCACCGACCGCCTGGTGAGAAGCCATCGGGGCCGCGAGGGCGGTTACGAACTGGCCCGGCCCGGCAACGAGATCAGCATCGCCGACGTGTTGCGCTGCATCGACGGGCCACTGGCCAGCGTGCGCGACATCGGTCTGGGCGACTTGCCCTACTCGGGCCCCACCGCGGCGCTCACCGACGTCTGGCGGGCGCTGCGCGCCAGCATGCGCTCGGTGCTGGAGGAAACCACGCTGTCCGACGTCGCCGCCAACGCCCTGCCCAGACACGTGGCGCAGTTCGCCGAGGACTACCGGACGCAGGAGAGCGTGCGGCACGGCACACCGCGTGGGGGCGAATAACCGCTACCGCTGGCCCCCCGACCCGTAGGGGCGGGTCAGGATCTCCATGGCATGCCCCGAGGGGTCCAGGAAGTACACCCCGCGCCCGCCGTCCCTATGGTTGATCTCGCCGGGCCGGTTGGCGCCGGGGTCGGCCCAGTGCTGCAGTCCGCGCGAGGAGATCTTGCCGTAGATCGTGTCGAACTCCTCTTCGGACACCAGGAAGGCGTAGTGCTGCCGCGGAATCTCCGTCCCGCCGGGGGCGTCCGAATAGTCCAGGCTGGCGCCGTGCTCGAGCTGGACAACCATGAAGTGGCCGAACGGCTTTGGGTCTGGCAGTCCGAACAACTCGGTGAGGAATTCCGCGGACTCGCGCTTGTCGCGGGAGGCGACGATCGTGTGGTTGAAACTGATGGCCATGCTCCTCCTATTTCGGTGCGGTGAGTTCGAGGGCGATGTTGTCGGGGTCGCGGAACTGCAGGATGTAGGACGGCCCGATGTCCTTCACAGGTTCGTGGGAGACACCCAGATCATCGAGATGGGCTGCGGCGGAATCCAATTCGTCCTTGCTGGCGACCCGGAACGCGATGTGGTCGAGCCCGGTGCGGTCTTCGTCGAAGCGGTCGGTGGCAACGGGCCGCAGTCCGAGCAGCGTGCCGCCGAGGTCGTAGATGACGCCACCGAACAGGAAGCTCAATTGGCTGCGGGTGGCCTCATCGGCGTTGTCGGGCACCTCCAGCAGCACCGGCCAACCGAAAACGCTCTCATAGAACTGACGGGACCGCTCGATATCGGTGACGGTGAGGCGGACGTGCGCGATGGAACTGCTGGTGAAACCCATCTGCTCCATGCTGCCACTTGCCCGCCCGGATGTTGACTGTCATGCCAGAATCGCCGTCGTGCGGATTGCGATGACGCTGCCGGTGATGGAGCCGGACTTGGATGCGGAAGTGTTAGAGAGCTGGGCGCGCGCGATCGACGCCGGCCCGTTCTCATCGCTGTGCTGGGGTGAGCGCATCGCGTTCGACAACCCGGACAACCTCACCCTGCTGGGAGCGCTGGCCGCCTGGACGCGTCGGGTGCGGCTCCTGACGACCGTGATCGTCCCGCAGCTGCACGACCCCGTGATGCTGGCCAAGGCCCTGGCGACCGGCGACATGCTCTGTGGTGGGCGGCTGAGCGTGGGCATCGGCGTGGGCGGCAGGCACGAGGACTACCACGCCGTCGGCGCCGACCCGGCGACGCAGACCATGCGCGAGCTTGCCGAGCGCGTGGCCGTGATGAAGCGGGTGTGGGCCGGCGAAAAGCTCACCGACTCGGTCCTGCCGGTCGGGCCCGCGCCGGTGCAGCCCGGCGGTCCGCCGCTGTTGGTGGGCAGCATCGGCCCGAAGACCATCCGCAGCGCCGCGTCCTGGGCCGCCGGGCTCGCCGGGACCACCCTGGACCTGGATGCCGCCAAGCAGAACGAGCTGTTCGACGTCGCGCGCGACGCGTGGGCGCGGGCGGGCAAGGGCAAACCGCACCTGGTGACGTCGTTCTGGTTCGCGTTCGGCTCACCCGAGCAGGCTCGCGCCCAGGTGCATCGTCATCTGCGGCGGTACATGAACTGGATACCGGGGGAGTACGTCGACGCGATGGCGCCGACGACCGGCTGGGCCGGCACCGAGGACGAGCTGCTGGCGGTGCTGCGCAAGTTCGAGGCCATCGGCGCCGACGAGGTGCAGCTCATCCCGACCAGCTCGGACGTCGACCAGCTCAGCCGCGCGGCGGACGTGGCGGCCCGGCTCTAGGGGTTAGGCCGACGCGCGCTGGTCGTCGCCCGCCGCCGGCTGCTGGGGAGGCTGACCCTTGCGCAGCGTCGCCAGCAGCTCGCGGTACGGGCCGACGAGGTAGACGGTGTCGCCGCCCCGCAGCCAGGCGTCACGGCGCGGGTGGAGCTCGACGGGCGCGTCCTGGCGGGTGATCGCAATGACGCGCGTCTGCGTCGACAGTTCGAACATCTTCAGCCCGTCGAGCTCGCTGCCGGGCGCCACGTGCATCCCGCCGATCATGAACGAGCGCTGCCCGACGGAGAAGGTGCCCAGCACCTGCAGGCCCATCGCGGCGCCGATGAACCATGGCGCGGCCAGTTCGACGGTGGACCGGACGTTTTCGAAGCCGAACCGCTGCGCCACCGCGGCCCCCAGCGCACGGTCATAGACCCGGAGCACCAGGGGAACGTCGGGCCGGACGACTTCGGGCTTCACCCGGGGCCCGAGCATCTCGCGCAGCACGATCCCGGTCTCGATGTTGACCATGTCGTCCTGCGTCAGCACCGCCACCGCGCGGGCGTGGTCGACGCGCGCCGCCTCCAGCGTCTGGCGCAGTGTCGCGTCGCCAAAGATCACCGGCACGTCAAGGTCGGCCGCCGTCGACAGAAACCGGTTGTTCTCGTCCCGCTCGATCACCGCGACGTCGTACCCGGCCGACCTCAAGTCGGCGATCACGCGGCTGCCGAACGAACCCAGCCCGACGACGATCACGTGATTGCGCAGGTGGCGCGCCCGGCGGCGGCCGACCGAATGGGCGAAACGCCGCGATAGCAGCAGGTCGGCGATGAAGGCGACGAGAAGCGCGGTGGTCGTCACCCCGGCGAACATCAGCATGATGCTGAACAGCCGCAGCCAGGTGGGCTGCTGCAGGAAGCTGAAGTCGCCGTAACCCACCGTCGCGATCGTCTCCGTGCTGAAATACAACGCGTCGAGCCACGTCATCTTCGGATGCGGCTGGTAGCTGAACCGCAGCACCACCGTCGACCCGATCAGCAGGCACGCCGCCGCCAGCAACGCCCTCGCGAACATCGGGTTGACGTCGTCACGCAGGGCGCGCGCGCCGTCGAGCGCCCTGCGCAGCCGGGTCAGGCGATATCGCGTCACCGTGGGCCGCGGAACCCTGATGCCGCGGGCGGCCAGTTCGTCGGCGGTGCCGATCATCGCGGTCCAGTCGCCCGCGTGGATCGGCAGATCGCGGCCCGGACAGGACACCACCTCTCCCGGGGTGGCGCAGTTCTCGCCGTGGATCACCGCCACCGGCGCCAGGTCGCCGTAGATCTCGCGCAGCGTCGCGCTGTACGGCGCCTCGGCGCCGGAGACGACGAACTCGATGCCCGCCGCCTCGAACGGGTGCACGGTGTGCGCCAGACACGCCTCGACGACCGAGGGTGCCGCCAGGTCGGCGACGTCCAGGATCGCCCCGGGGCGCTTGTCCGCGGCCATCGCCGTGCGCAGCACGTCATTGGCCAGCCGCGCCACCACGCGCACGCCCGGGTTGGCCTTGCGTGCCAGCAGCGCGATTTCCAGGTTGGTCGCGTCGTCGTCCCCGACGCAGATCACGGCGAGAGCGCGGGTGACCCCGACGGTTTCGAGCTCACCGGCGGTGCGGACCTTGACGATGTGCATGCCGGCGGTGTTGAGCTCCTCGACGATCGTGGTGGCCAGCGCGTCGTCACCGCTGACGATGATGTGGCCGCGCATGGTCACCCCCGCTCCCGGGCGTCCGGCATAACCCCCACCTCTGCTGACGTTGGCGTTTTGTTCCTATGACTATCGGGCACCGTGCCGATTCATGCCAGCGCGACACCGGAGGCGGGGAAGGCGAGGTGAATTGCCACGGCGCCGCGCGCGAGATTCGATAGCGATATGACGCAGCCGGAACTGCCCGGGCCGCTTGCCGCCTTGACCCGGCTCATCTCGGAGCGCATCGCCGCGGCCGACTTCGCCGGGGCGTTGCCGCTGATGAACGAGCTGGTCGCGCTGTGCCGGCCGATCCTGGGGGAGCGCCATCCCAACGTGTTGGACATGGAGCTCGCGCTGGTGCACCTGCAGCTGCAGATGGGAGACCAGGCCGGGGCCTATGCCGCTCTCGAGCAGCTGGTACCCGAACTGGAGGAGGTGCTCGGCCGCAACCACATCACCACGTTGACGGCGCGTCACATGTTCGCCGACCGGCCGCAGCCCGAGGGGCGCGCCGCGCTGGCCGAATGGTCGCAGCTGCTGGCCGACGAAGAAGGCGTGCTGGGCGCCGAGCACCCGACCGTGCTGACGTCCAGGGACCGGGTGGCGCACCAGCTCAAGGAGCTCGGTGACTACCCGGGGGCCATCGCCGAGGGTGAGCGCGTCCTTGCCGCACGGCGCTTGGTGCTCGGTGAGCACCACGAGGACACGCTGGGGATGCGGTTGTCACTGGCGCAATGGCACGGCGAATCGGTGGACGCCGCCGGCGCCATGGCCCAACTCGAGTCGCTGGTCGAGGTGATGCGAGAGAAGCTGGGGCACGACCACCGCCACACGCTGATCGCGCGGCACACGATCGCGCTGTGGGAGTCCGAACCCGAGGACTACCGGGACAAGGTCGCCACCTGGCAAGCCCTGGCCGACGACGAAGCCCGGGTCTTCGGTGACGACAGCCCCCTCACCGTCGCCGCCCAAGAGGAACTGGCGAAGTGGCGGGACCGTGTCGAGGACCTCCGCTGGGTGGCCGAGATGCGCGACCGGGTCGAAGAATCCACCAAGCGCCGCTTCAGGGCTAAACAACAAGCGACGCAACGGTTTTCGAATGGCGAATACCTGCGGTGCTGGCTTGCCGAGCGGGGTGCCCAATTCCCGGTGTGGGCAAGCCATTACGGCGGCGATGCCGTCTGGGACTTCTCCCCGGCGTCCCTCGACGCGCTGGAAGAGCTGGTCGTTCAGAAGGCTCCGACACCCGAACAGCTCCTGGACGAGGAACGCAATGCGCCGTTCCTCGACGGCGCGGTGTGGTATCTCGGCGAGGTGCTGCGCCGCGGACGATCTCTGCCCTGGGAATACACCCGCGGCGAAACGGCGGATCCCACCGTCGGACCCGTCGACGTCTTCGGGGCCCTCACGAGCGTGTTGCATTCCGTCGACCGCGGCGCACTGCGCCGGACGTACGACCGCTTCACGGCCCACCGGTAACGGGACGCGTCGTGGGCCGGCAGTGATACTGGGCGGGTGCACTTCATCGAATGCGTCGCGTCCCGCGAGGTCTACCGGAGCCAATGGATGGTGCTCCGCGAAGACGACATCCGTCGCCCGGACGGCAGCCCCGGCATTTACGGCGTGGTGGACAAACCCGACTATGCGCTGGTGATGCCGTTCGACGGGGACCGCTTCCGGCTGGTCGAGCAGTTTCGGTACCCGCTCGGGGCGCGACGCTGGGAATTCCCGCAAGGAACCGCACCCGGTTTGGCGGACACGGACCCCTCCGAGCTGGCCGCGCGTGAGTTGCGCGAGGAAACGGGATTGAGTGCGACGTCGTTCGAGGTCCTCGGCCAGCTCGACGTCGCACCGGGCATGACGAGCCAGCGCGGGTGGGTGTTCCTGGCCACCGGAATCGTCGAGGGCGAGCCGGACCTCGAGCACGAGGAACAGGACCTGCGCAGCGCCTGGTTCGATCGCGAGGACGTCGAGCAGATGATCCGTTCCGGAGTGATCGCCGACGCACAGTCCGTCGCCGCCTACAGCCTGTTCCTGCTGCGACGGCCATGACGCAATGCGGGGACCCGCCGCGTCCCGCGTGTCACTGGCTGGGCGCGGGCGTCATCGAGGCGATGTAATAGACCTCGTGCCCGGTGGGGTAGCCGCCGCCGTTGGTGGCGATGTGAACGTGGTCGTAGTGGTTGAGCGTTTCCGACCCGAGGTCGGCGGTCCAGCTTCCCCCTCCGACGCCCGGATAGATCTTCTGCCGCCAGATCACGTGGTTGATTCCCCAGCGCTTCGCGTTCGCCAAGGCGTACCCGGCGATCTGGTTGCCCAGCTCGATGCCCTCGGGGGTGTTGTGGTTCGGGATCATCACGTCGATCGCCAACCCGTTGGGGTGCCACGGCAAGGGGTCTTCGCGGTACCCGTAGATCGTCTTGATCTGCGGAAACAGCACGCTGATGGCTCGCTCCGCCCAGATCGTCTTGACCTGGAGCCGGTCCTCCGAGGCCAGGCCGCGGGGCAACGCGACCTGGAACTGCTGGGCGGCGGCGGGCGCGTTCGCGGCCAGCATCTCGACTTCTGCGGGAGTGGCGGTGTGCGGGTTGTCGATGAGTGGCGCGGCGGCGTTGGTAGGTGCGGCGGATGCGGTCGTGGGGGCCGCCGCCAGCGCGTTCGGCGCGCAGCATCGCGGCTTCGTGTCTTGGGCGTAGATCATGCCGGCCGCAAGTGCGAGCGAGCCCAGGATCGCCAGCCAGCGCCCACGGCCGTTGGCTAACACGTTCTTGCCCACGACCAGCAGCTTAGTGTCGTGGGCGACGCCTGTGGCGGGATTGGCGTTGGTTTTTCGGCTCTCGTGAACAGGCCCTACGCGGCCCAGGCTCGGGTCACAATGACACCATGCCCGGCCAGTCCTTCGACGATGCCAACACATTCCACCGGATGATGCGGCGCTTCGCGTCGACACCCGTGGGTGTCGCGCTGCTGCGTCCCACCGCGCACCACCTCGACCGGCTCATCACCCGGGTCAGCGGGGGCAGGACCAGCTTCGCCGGGCTGGCGACCGGCATCCCCGTGGTCATGCTCACCACCACCGGCGCGAGATCCGGTGAGCCGCGCACCGTCGCCGTGTACGGAATCCCGCACCCGGACGGCCTGGCCCTCATCGCGTCCAACTTCGGTGGCACCAAGCACCCCTCCTGGTACCACAACCTCAAGGCCCACCCCGAAGCGACGGTGGCCATCGGCCGGGATAGCTGGCACGCGAACGCGCGGCTCGCCGCGCCCGGCGAGCGCGACGAGATCTGGGCGAAAGGCCTTGAGCTGTATCCGGGCTGGCGCAAGTACGAAGCGCGGGCCGGTACGCGCCACATCGAGGCGTTTGTCCTGGCACGAGAGTGAGGCGGCCGGCCCGGGACCCCACCGATAAGCTGGCGACCGACTCAAATCTGCTCGAGGCGAGTCCCATACAACGGTCACCCTCGATTGAAGGACTTCCATGAGCTCGCTGCGCTGCGTGGGATGCGGTGCGGACGGTGGGTAACCCTCGGCTGCACGTCGCGTTCGTATGCAGTTTCAACCGCGCTCGATCGGTGATGGCCGCGGCGCTGTTCGCCGAGCAGCTGCGGGAGCGTGGTCTGGAAGATGTGGTGCGGGTCTCCAGTGCGGGCACGCTCGCGTGGGTGGGCGACACCGCCGATGAGCAAGCGTGCTCGGTGCTGTCCGCGAGTGGTTATCCCGCCCCGGCGGGCCATCGGGCCGCGCTGGTCGGCCCCGAGCATCTCGCCGCCGATCTGGTGGTGGCGTTGGGCCGCGAACACGTGGAGGTGTTGCGGGAGCGTGGCGTCGACGATGCCCGGCTCAGGTGCGTGGACGTCCGGAACCCGGTCTTTGGCGCCGACTTCGAGCACGCCCTGGCAGCGATCGAGGCCGCGATGCCCGGGCTGCACGAATGGCTGGACGACCGGCTGATCGCACCCGGTTTCGGCCGCCTGGAAACCGCCGTCGGCTTTCGCTTTTGGACGGGAATGGCCGGGGATGTGCTGAGATCCCCCTATTACGGCGAAATGGCCTGGCCGACGAAATGGTCCGCCGCCGAATGCCGCTACAACCCGGCGCACGTGCCGCCGGCGCTGGAGTGCGAGTGCGGGTGGTACGCCGATATCGAGGTTGCGGATGTGATCGCGCGGGCGCGCGGGTTCCCGAGGGTGGCGCAGCTGGCCTCGCGAGCGGCGCCGCAACTGAAGGTCACGGATGCGCCGTGGTCGTATCTGGTTGTCGGCAAGGTTGTCCTGCATGACGTGCTGCCGTTCCGGCCGCCGCCGACGATGAAGATCAGCCCCCGTGCCGAGTACCGGGCGCGCGTGGGCGGCATCGTCGAGCTGGGACTCCTCGACACCGACGGAGGGCCGGAGGCCATGGCGTTCGGCCAGGAGTTGTCGGACAGGTACGAGGTCGAAGTCCTGGACATCAGCGATCGCGGGGAGCTTGGCGAATGTGCCCCCGGCGTCGGCGGGTGAGCATCGCATCGGCTGGTGTGCCTACTTGACGTAGCTGTTGTCACCCAGGTACGCGTCGGCCCAGGCGCCGATGATCCGCCCCGCCCGGTGCGCCTGGCCACGAGCGGTGAGAAAGTGATCGGACCCCTCCAGCGAGACGAAGCTGCGGGGATGACGGGCCAAGCGGAAGATCTCGCTCGCGTTCTCGATGCCGACCGTGTTGTCGGTGGGCGAGTGCAGGATCAGCAGCGGCAGGCGCAAATCCCTGATCTTGTCGCGCAGGTGGGCCCGGCGAACATCCTCGACGAATGCCCGCTTGAGCGTCAGCGTGCGTCCACCGACCATCCATTCGGCGCTGCCCTCGGTCAGACAGCGGTCGACGACTGCGTCGTAATGCTTTTCGACGTGGCTCGGGTCGACCGGTGCGGCGACCGTCACCACCGACCGCACTCCGGGCGATTGCCGAGCCGCGGCGAGCACCGCCGCGCCGCCCCACGAGTGCCCGATCAGGATGTCGGCCGGGGTTCCGCGGCTTGTCATGAATTCGCACGCCTTGGCGATGTCGTGGACCTTGACGGTGAACGACCCGTCGCCCCAGTCGCCCTCGGATCCGCCGAGGCCGAGCGCGTCGAAGCGCAGCATGCCGATGCCGTCGGCGGCCAGTTGCTTGCAGATCCTCGCCGCGGCGGGCGAGTCCTTGCCGAGCGTGAAGCCGTGCGCGAACACGCCCCAGCCGCGCACCGCTCCCTCGGGCACCTCGATGACGCCGGCCAGTTGCGCGCCCGTGGAGCCCTGGAAAGTGATGCGTTCGCCCATGCCGATGATCTAACCTGCCTCGGACGATGCTCGAAAGGCCGAGGCGTTCGTTCTCGTTCGGAGTTAAGGCCTAGGGCGCGACCGAATATCGCGGCGAGGGGCCGGGGGAGCCGACGAGCAGGCTCGCGACGTCCGCGAGCGGCCGGGGCTGGGCAATCAGCTCCGCCCACGGAAACCGTTCGTGGGTTGCGAGCAGAAAGCTCAGCGCCGCAGTGAGGTGCCGCGGCTCGTAATTGTGCACGCCGAAGATCGACAGCTGCCGGCGAACGACTTGCTCGGGGTCGAGCGCGATGGCGCCGTTGGGCGCGACGGAACCGGCGAGGACAGCGACGCCCTGGCCGTCCAACGCGGTTAATCCGGCCTGCAAGGCCGCCGATGAGCCGGAGAACTCCAACAAGACGTCGCAGCTTCCCACGTCGTGTGTCGATGGCGCCTCGTCGGTTGCGCCGAATTGCCTTGCCAGCTGCCTTCTTTCGGTGCTGGGATCGATCGCCGTGACCGCCGATGCGCCGGCCGAGGCCGCAGCCGCGACAGCGCTGAGTCCGAGCATGCCGACCCCTACGACGCTAACCCGCTTGCCGGCCAGTGGCCCCGCGCGGTCGATCACCGCCATGACCGTCGCCGTCGCGCACGCGGCGGGGGCGGCGGCGGCGTCGCTGAGGTCGTCGTCGACGACCGCGATCGCCAAGTTGCTTGGCAGAAAGACATATTCGGCGTAGGAGCCGGACAACGCCCAGTCCGAGTCGAGCGCCTCGTGCCCGGCCTTGCGGACGGTGCGGCATTTGGCGGTGACCCCGGCGCGGCAGCGGTCACAGGTTCGGCAGGGCAGCGTGATCGACCAGATGACGCGTTGGCCGGGGTGTAGGTCATGGCCGTCGACGTCGCGCCTGCCTGCTTGTCCGACGGCAACGATCTCACCGACGGCCTCGTGGCCAAGGATCGACGGGCACGGTTGCACGCGACGGCCGCTGACGGTGTGCCGGTCGCTGCCGCACACGGTGGCCAGGCGCACCCGGACGAGCACGTCGGCCGGGCCCAGTGGCGGCACCGCCACGCGCTCGACGGTGATCCGGTCACCGCCGCGCCATACTGCGGCGGCGGTGGTGTCGATCCGCCGGTCGAGGGTTGCGCTGGTCATGGAGCGCTCATCGCCACCGGGAGCACGCCGAGCAGGCCGGGCAGGTCGGCCACCGACGGCAGCAGGTGGGTGTGCCGGTGGGCGCCGAGTTCGTCGGCGTCGCTGGCTCCCGAAAGGACGCCCACCACCATCGCGGCACCGGAGTTGGTCCCGGCTTCGAGGTCGCGGGGAGTGTCTCCGGCTACCAGGACGCGCGCCACATCGGTCACGCCCAGCCGTTCCATGGCCCGAAAGATCATGTAGGGCGCGGGGCGTCCGGCGGCCACATCGCTGCCGCAGACGACGGTGTCCGCCACCGCGTCGTCCATCCATCCCAGCGCCGACAGCAGCGATTCGACGATGACGCGGTCGAATCCCGTTGTCAGCGCGACCTTTACACCACGGTCGCGCAACGTGGACAGAGCGTCGACGGCCCCCGGCAGCGGGTGCGGCGGGTGTTCGGCGTAGGCGGCGCTGAGCCGGGCATGGAAATCGGTGACCACCACTTCCAGCTCCCCCGCGCTCGGGGGCGTGCCGGAGCGGGAGGTGAGCAGTTCGCGCAGCGCTTCGTGCTTCGAGGCGCCGTGCCAGCGGGCGATTTCGGCCTCCGACGGCGATGCCCCGTGCGCTCTCGCGGTCTCAGCGAGCACGCGGTAGACCTGCTGACCGTCGTCGATCGTGGTGCCCGCCATGTCCAGGACGACAACTTCGGGCGGGAGGATCGTCATGAGCTCGGCTCCTTAGGGATTGGCGTTGCGCGTCAGGGCGCAGCGCGCGTCCAGCGTGTTTTCGAGGGTGAAACTGACGAGTCCCGGCAGGTATCGGTCGTCGTGGTATTCGAGGATTTCGCCGTACGGGCTTCGCGTCGTTCGCTGCTGACGCAGCAACGGAACTCCCTCGGGCACACCGAGGTGCTGCGCGTCCAGCGCGTCGGCGGCCACCGCGTCGATCACATGGGATGCCCGGGCGAACTGCACGCCCTGCGAAAGTAGATACGCCCACAGGGATCCCGAATCGCAGTCGAAGTCGAACAGGCGCCGACCGACGTGCTCGACGAATACGGCGCGCTCGAGCATTGCGGGCTCGTCGTCTAGGTAGCGCAGCCGCAACACCTCGACGACCGGCGCATCGACGTCGACGTGTAGCACCGAGGCGGCGTGCTGGTCGGCCCGCCGCAGCGCCAACTCCAGGGTCCGCTGCCCGGGCGTACGGCCGATCGAGTGCGCCCACGCCGAATACGACAGCAGCGTGTCGAAGGGCTGTCCGGTCGCGGCGGAACAGACGACCGGCGGTTTGCCGCGCCCGCCGGCGATGACGCCCTCGGCGCGCAGGGTGGCCAGCGCTTGGCGCACCGGTCCGCGCGACGCGTTCCACTGTTCGCACAGCCGAGACTCCGAGGGCAGCGGGGCGCCCACGGCCAGTTCACCGAGGCGGATCTGTTCCCTCAGGCTGTCGGCGATGACCTCGTGCAGTGCGGTTGCCACGACTTGACTATACATGTGTGGCGAGGGCTCCGGCCGGGCTTTGCTTACGAATTAGCCTGTTGGTTAAGGGAGTATGAACATCTGCCGCCCAGAACATTCCGGTGTTGACAGCTGCTGAACCTCTATCGGAGGGTTCTTGTAATGACAAGTCGGCGCCCTTGGAATCGGAGCCTCAATGACTGACGTGGCCAGCAGCGAGAGCGTCGGGAAGTCCATCGACGACGCCCCACTCGGCGTCTTCCACTTCAAGGCAGCGGCGACGGCCGGGGCGGGATTCTTCACCGACTCCTATGACCTCAACGTCATCGGCTCGGTGACGCTGCTGGCCGCACCGCAGTTCCACCTCGGCAGCGGTCAGGTCTCGATGCTGACCAGCTCGACGCTTCTCGCGGTCGCGGTGGGCGCGATGGTGTTCGGCCGGCTCGGCGACCGCTTCGGCCGCCGGCGCGTGTACGGGCTCGAAGCCGTGCTGATGATCATCGGGGCCCTGGTGTCGGCGTTCGCCCCGAACTTCACGGTGTTGCTGGTCGGCCGGCTGATCCTCGGGGTGGGCATCGGCGGCGACTACCCGGCCAGCGGCGTCATCATGACCGAGTACGCCAACGCGCGAAACCGTGGCCAACTCGTCGGCATGACGTTCCTGTTCTATGTGTTCGGCCAGGTCTGCGCCTACCTGGTGAGCCTGCTGGTCCTCGCGGTCGGTGTCGACAACGACCTGGCCTGGCGACTGATCCTCGGGCTGGGTGTACTGCCGTCGATGCTGGTTCTCTACCAGCGTCGCCACATGCCGGAGTCGCCCCGTTGGACGGCCGAGCATGGCGACGAGCGTCGGGCGCGCCAGGACTTCGAGAAGTTCGCCGGAGCGGGCAATCAAACGTTCAGTGCGGCAACGGTTTCTAAGGTTCCGGTCGGTGGGCTGCGGTTGGCGTTGACGAACCGCAAGGTGCTCATCACCCTGCTGGGCACCGCCGGAAGCTGGTTCTTCTTCAACGTCGCGGTGTACGGCAACTCGGTGAGTCAGCCGCTGCTGATCAAGACCATCAGCCCGCACGGCTCCACGCTGTCCAACATCGCGCTGAACGCCGTGCTCGTCGTGTGCTTCAGCCTGGTCGGCGCCATCGCCGGGCTCTTCGTCCTCGACCGATGGCCGCGGCGTCGACTCCAAATCGCCGGCTTCGGGTTGTGTGCGTTGGCCATGCTGCTGATCACCGTGGTGCCCACCCTGAGCAGCGCCGTCCTGCCCTTCGGGATCGTGTTCGGTCTCTCGTTATTCGGCATCGCGTTCGGTCCGAACTACACCACCATGCTGCTGGCCGCCGAGTCCTACCCGACCGCCTTCCGCAGCAGCTTGCATGGCCTGTCGTCGGGTGTCGCCAAGGTCGGCGCATTCGGGGGAGCGCTTGTGGTGCCGCTCATCCTGTCTGCGGAGGGGTTGCGGGCGGTGACGCTGCTGGCGTTCGGCTGCTACATCGCGGCGATCGCGACGACACTCCTGCTGCCGGAACCCCGCGGCCGCGCGCTCGACGAGGTCAGCGAAGACCTGAAACTCACGACTGTTGCGACAGCCCCCGCGCGTCAACGCGCCGGAAGACTCGTTCAAGCGCAGTAACAAGCCACGCGAAGGTTGTCCATAACCGCACGTCAGCGCTACGGCACCTACACCATGCAAGACGCCGGCGCGGCCTAGGCGCGAGCCGACGTGGCTCCGCGTACAAGTCAGCCTCTGCGGGCGACGTCTTGGCTCAGGATCTGGGGCCAGGTCTCGACATCGGCCGGGCTGTGCGCCACGGTGAGCGTCGACCGCGGCATCAGTGCGGCAAGCGATTCCGCTGTCGCCATCGGATGCGCCGGGTCGCCGACCCAGGCCAGAATCGTCGTCGGCACATCGATTCGTGCGACCGCTTCGCGAGCGGGCAGGTCGCTGAGAGCCGCGCCTCGAAACAGTGATGGCAGCAGCGCGTCGGCCACATCGGGAACTGTTTCGGGCGCGCCGACCGTGGCTGGCGGCGGAGTCGCCCCACGCGCCGACGCGATGAATGCCCCGACTCCCTCGGTTTCGATCAATTCGGCCGCAGCCCGGTAGATCGCCGCCTGCGCGGGCCGGGTTTCCCACGCGGTGGCCGGCACCATGAGCGTGAGGCCGGCGAAGCGGTCCGGCTCGCGGGCAGCCGCGTGCAGCAGCGTGCCGGTACCCATGGAGGGGCCGACTCCGTGCACCCGTTCGCCGGGAAACCATTTGTCGAGCAGCTGCAGAAGATCCTCGGCAAGGCTTTCCCATCGGTAATCCTCCGGGACCTTGCGCCCAGTCGACTTGCCATGGCCGCGTGCGTCGTACCGCAGCAGTCGGGTCCCGCTGAGGCCCCTGCCGAGGTCGAGATTGAGCACCCGGTCACGCGCGCGGCTGGAGGTAAGTCCGTGCAGTTGAACCACCGGATGACCACCTTCGTCGCTCAGTTCAACCGCAAGCTCTGCTCCGGGAACCACGAAAGTGGACATCACGCAACTCTTCTCACGACCGGACGGCTCGCCCCGGAGCCGACCCCGCAGACCGAGCATTCAGGCTAACCGGGGCGTTAGGGTACCGCCATGCGGCTGACCAACGTGGCGCACCTGCGGCTACCCTTTGGACGACTCTGGGGCTATGACGTGTCGGTGTCTGACCTCGGCCGGCATCAGCTCCCGGTGTCGTTCGACCAGCGCATACACGTTGGTGCGGGCGCACGACCCGGCTCCTGGATGGCGCTGTCCATTCGGTTGCCGGCGGGGGTCAGCCGCCAATCGTTGGCCGATGCGTGGCTGGCTGTGATCGCCCGCCACGGCACCCTTCGAACGGCTTTCACACTCGGGGCGGACGGCGATCCGCAGCTGAATGAGATCGATATTCGCCCAGGCAAGTGGGTAGAGCATGAGATCACTCCGGGCCAGGCGGTCAACGACGCACTGCGAGTAGTTCTCAATGCGACGTGCTCGCCCTATCAGCGGCCCTCACATCGATTGTGTGTGCTGGAGACTGCCGCCGGATTGACGGTGGTGATCGCTGCCGACCACGCCCATGTGGACATGTGGTCGATGCTGGTGATTGCCCGGGACCTGTTGTCGATACTCGCCGACGCGCGGATCGGACGTACGTCGTCGCTGCAGCCGCCGCCGGCATTTGTCGTGCACACGCAAGCGCTGTTGGACCGTCCCGCGGCACCGGAAACCGTGCGCGCGCGATGGGCACAAATCATCAGCGACAGCGGCGGGGTGATGCCACGGTTTCCGCTGCCGTTGGGTGAGTCCGGGCCGCATCCGGAACGCGTTGAAGTGCGTGACGTGTTCGATGTCGATGACGGCGCCGCGTTCGTCGCGCAGGCACGCGACGACGGTGTCTCGACGCTGGCGCTCGCTGTGGTCGCCATGACTGCGGTGACCCGCGAGTTGGCCGGGGCGCCGCTGCGCGCGGTCTTCCCCGTGCACAGCCGATTTGAAGACAAGTGGCACGACTCGGTGGGCTGGTTCATCACCAATTCGGTCCTGGAGTCAGCGGTTGCCGAGCCGCACGCCGCGGCCGTCGCCGTCAAAGAAGCCGTGCAGCTTGGTTCCTGGCCACTGGCCGACGTACTGGCTCCGTGGGGTGGAATGCCCGTCGCGCCCGGCATGTTCGCGATTTCCTGGCTGGACCAAAGCAGACTTCCGGTGCGCATCGACTCGGTCGGACTCGACGCCCAGTATGTGAGCGCGAGCGTTGACACCGACGGCGTCATGCTCTGGTTCATCCAGGACGAGTCCGGGCTACATCTGCGATGCCGCTACCCGGATACCGCGGAGGCCCGAACCAACGTGGGGGCGTGGCTGGACCTGTTGGTGGCGCGCCTACAGGCACTGGCGCAGTCGTCGGTTCGAGGACTGCTGCGGGTAGCGGGCCGCACATATCGTGTGCAGCGCGCGACGCGCGAACACGTGGGGGTGATCGCCCAGCTGCTCTCCGACGACGAATTCGGTCAGGATCGGGAAGCCGCCGAACTCGAACGCTACGAGGCGGCCTACGACATCGTCGTTCGCGACCGATCGAACTATCTCGGAGTCGTCCTGAACGGTTCCGATATGGTCGTCGCGACTGTGCAATTGACGATCATTCCCGGCCTTTCCCGCGGCGGCGCCACCCGGCTGCAGATCGAGGGATTACGGGTCGCCAAAGCCGAACGCGCACAGGGTCTTGGTACTGCACTCGTCGAGTGGGCACACAACTACGGCCGAGCACACGGGGCACAGCTGGCGCAGGTGACCACAGACGAGGCTCGCGAAAGGGCTCGGGCGTTCTATCGCCGGCTCGGGTACCACGCCGCCCACGTCGGACTGAAATGCACCATCTGAGTCCGGTCTATCCGCGGTGAACGTTTCATTAGCCGGACTGACTAACGGAAAACATCGCCTGACCTGCGCGAATACTGGTGCCCCCGGCAGGATTCGAACCTGCGGCCTTCTGCTCCGGAGGCAGACGCTCTATCCCCTGAGCTACGGGGGCGCATGGAGACCATGATGCGCCAGTGGGCCCAGACAGACTAACGCATCGCGGTGACGGTCGTGACCCCGCCACAGTTCAAGCGCCGATCACGACGCCTTCGCCTGAGCACTCGGGCGCAGCGCGCCGGGCGATTGCCCGGTGTGTTTCTTCACCAGCCGGTGCAGCGTCGCCGGATCCGCCAATCCGACTGCGGCAGCGATCTCTTCAAGCGGCATGCGGGTGGTGCGCAATAGATGCAGCGAGCGCTCGAGGCGAACTCTCTGCACCAGCTGCAGCGGACTGAGTCCCACAGCGTTTCGCGTCCGGCGCGCCAGCGTTCGGGTGCTGAGGCCGCACAACCGGGCCAGCGAGTCGAGTGTGTGGGACTCGTCCAACCGCGACCGAACGAATCGCTCCAGGCTCGCGACCGTTTCGTCGCGGGCCGCCAAGTGCGAGGGGATGAGAAAGCTCGCCTGCGACGTGCGCTGATCGGCGACGAGCCGGTTCGCGAGTTCGTCGGTGAGCGCCGCGCCGCCGAGCTCGCGCATCAGCGCGAGCATCAGGTCGATGTGCGCGAACGCGCTGCCGGCCGTCCAGATCGACCCGTCGCGAACGACCATTTCATCGATGACGACACGGGCTGCCGGTGCGAGCCGGGCGAGGTCGGCCCCGAGCCACCACGTCGTGACGCAGCGCCGTTGATCGAGGAGTCCGGCGGTGGCAAGGACGAATACGGCAGTGCACGAGGCCGCGATTTGTGCGCCGCGGGCGCTCGCGCCGGCCAACCACTCGGCGGCGACCGCGACGTCGGCGCCGCTGAGCCGCTCGGCGATCTCCTCGGGCTGCGCGGCGCCCAACCCGGGAACGACGACGACATCTCGCGCCGTGGCGTGGGCGAGAGGTTCCGCGGCGGCCGCCAGGCCGCCGCGCAGGGCAACGTGGCGTTGCGGCGACACGAACCGAAGGTCGAACGCGGGCTTGTCGAGGATTCGGTTCGCCGCCGAGATCACGTCGATCGTCACGCCCACCGCGCTCGCGCTGGCGCCGTCGAGCACGAGGACGTCGAAACCAATCATTGGCGAATTATGCAAGAAAGCTGTCTGTCTCGCCACTGGCATGTGGGGCGCCGGCGGAGGAGATTACGACAGCAAGAACCCGCGAAAGGTAGCTGTCATGCCGTTAATGCACGTAACCCTGACGCCCGGCGCCTTCGACGACACCGGCAAGCAGCGCCTGGTAACGGGCCTCACCGAGGCGGCGTGCCGTGCTGAATCGGTGCCCGACCAGCCTCAGCACCGGATGCGGGCCCTGGTCCTGCTGCGCGAGCTCTCGGCCGGGTGCTTTTACTCCGCCGGCGCCTCGGCGGACGCCGCCGTCGCCGGCGTCTTCATTGATTGGCAGGTCAGCACCGGGGTCCTCGACGGGGCCCGCAAGGCGCAGTTCGCCGGCGAGCTCCAGCGGGTCGCCGCGGCGGCGGCCGGCGCCACTGGCGACAAGATGGTGGTCACGTCGTGCGTCATCCACGAGGTGCCCGAAGGCCAGTGGGCGCAGAACGGAGCGATCCGCCGACTGCCGGACATCGCGCCACTCGCGGGATTCGAGCACCTGACCACCGTCGCGTCCTGATGCCGATTCGTCCGGCAGACCAGTTGGCGCAAGCCATGATTGGCGAACCGAACTCGCGCTTCCGCCTGCCGACGCCGGCGCTGATCCTGGACGAGGCGGCGCTGGACGCCAACATCCGCCGAATGGCCGGGTGGGCTCGGGACAAGGTCGCATTGCGTCCGCACGCCAAAACGCACAAATGCGCCTGGATCGCCAGAAAGCAGATCGCAGCCGGCGCCGTAGGGATCTGCTGCGCCAAAATCGGGGAAGCCGAAGCGCTTTCGGCAGCCGGCGTGCGCGGCATTCTCCTGACGTCGCCGGTCGCCGATCCGGCGATGCCGAAGCGGCTGTGCGACGTGGCGGCGATCGACGCCGGATTCGCGTGTGTGGTGGATCATCGCGATCCGGTGACCGCGCTGAGCGAAGAAGCGCGCCGCCGCGGCATCGGAGTCAATGTCCTCATCGACGTCGATGTCGGGCTCGGCCGCACGGGCGTCTCCGGTCCCGAACAAGCGGTCGCGTTGGCGGAGCAGGTCCATCGGTGCGAGGGGCTGACGTTGGCCGGCGTTCAGGGCTACGGCGGTCATTGGCAGCACATCGCCGGCTTCCAAAAGCGTTGTGATGCCGTCCGTGTCGGCATGGAGCGGCTTTCACGCGCGGTCGACGCGATTCGAGCCGCCGGTTACCGGGTCGGCATCGTCACCGGCGGCGGCACCGGAACCGTCGCGGCGGACCTGGACTTGGGTGTCCTCAGCGAATTGCAACCGGGCTCGTATGTGTTCATGGACGCCCAGTACTCCGACGCACTGGCCGACGACGACGATGGGGCCTTCGAAACCAGCTTGTGGGTTTCGGGCCAAGTGGTGAGCGCCAACGCCGACGCCATCGTCACCGTCGACGCCGGTCTCAAGGCTTTCGCGACGGACGGCCCCATGCCTCGGCCGACGGGCGCGCGGTTCGGCGGCTCGACGTACATGTTTTTCGGTGACGAGCACGGTGCGCTCACCCGGCCCGCCGGCGCACCCGTCAGCCTCGGGGAACGCGTGGAGTTCGTCACCCCGCACTGCGACCCCACAGTTGATCGGTATGACGCCTACCACGTTGTCCACGGCGACCGGCTGGTGGGCATCGTGCCCATCGAGGCTGCTCGCGCCAGCCGATAGCACACTGCGTGGCCGGGGGCCGAACGAGCCGAGGCCCGGCTATGGTCGCGCTGCCACCTGCAATAGATTCGGGCCGGGGGGACCCTAGCCAATAGGATGGACGCTCGTGACCCCCGCTGACCTGGCTGAGCTGCTCAAAGCCACCGCTGCCGCGGTGCTTGCCGAGCGCGGGCTGGATGCTGCCGCGTTGCCGGCGACGGTCACCGTGGAACGGCCGCGTAACCCCGAGCACGGCGACTACGCCAGCAACCTGGCGCTGCAGCTGGGCAAGAAGGTGGGCGTCAACCCGCGCGAACTGGCCGGCTGGCTGGCCGAGGCGCTGGCGCGGGCCGACGGCATCGCCTCCGCGGAGGTGGCCGGGCCCGGCTTCATCAACATGCGCCTCGAGGCGTCGGCGCAGGCCAAGATCGTCAACGACGTCCTCGACGCCGGCGACGCCTTCGGGCATTCGGACGCACTGGCCGGGCAGAAGGTCAACCTGGAATTCGTCTCGGCCAACCCGACGGGGCCGATCCACATCGGCGGTACCCGCTGGGCCGCGGTCGGCGACGCGCTGGGCCGGTTGCTGTCCACCCAGGGCGCCGACGTGGTGCGCGAGTACTACTTCAACGACCACGGCGCCCAGATCGACCGGTTCGCCAACTCGC